>CABUYS010000083.1 GCA_902495835.1 uncultured Oscillospiraceae bacterium
AGAGAAAGCAAGCGAGCGGCAATTTCGGAACGATGATACCGAGAGCCTTATATGATGAGATAAACGCTTTTCTCGAAAAAAACGGAATTACGAAAGTCCATTTGATAAAAGAAGGCTACGAAGCCTTGAAAAATATGAAAAAAGACGGCAAATTGTAAGCCGCCCTTCCTGCCGTTTTGCGTAAATAAATCATTGACAAGGAGATTAAATTTACGGAAAACACGGCTAAAATTATAAACACTTATACTCACAACGTACGCGATTATCGCGCTGAATACTTTATCGTAGGCGATACGGTTTACGCCGTTTGCGCCGAGGAAAAACCAAACGCCACGCAAACGCCGCTCGATATAATGCAACGGCTGATTGCACGGCAAACGGACAACTTAATATCGGAACGAACTCGCTGTTTGCATCCAGACGGAGGTAAAAAATAATGTCAGGAATACAAATAGCAAAAACAAATAACAACAAAACTTATTACGGAGGTGAAAAAATAACCGCATTATACGGGCGGCTCAGCCGCGACGATGAACTCGTCGGTGACAGCAACAGTATCGTTCATCAGAAAGAAATGCTTGCAAAATATGCAAAAGAACACGGTTTTACCAACGCCGCATTTTATATAGACGACGGTTTTTCGGGGACGAATTTCAATCGTCCGGATTTTCAAAGAATGATGTCCGACGCGGAAGAAGGTAAAATTGCCACTATTATCGTAAAAGATATGTCGCGTTTCGGCAGAGATTACATAATGGTAGGATATTACACCGAGATTTATTTCCCTAATTCGGACATTCGATTCATAGCAATTAACGATCAGGTGGATACGGTATCCGCAACGGATAACGATTTTACACCGTTCAAAAACATAATGAACGAATGGTACGCAAAGGATACGTCGAAAAAAATCAAAGCGGTGTTAAAAACAAAGGGAAATTCAGGCAAGCATTTATCCACGCTTCCTCCGTTCGGGTATAAGAAAGATCCGAACGACAAGGAAAAATGGATTGTGGACGAAGAAGCCGCTTCAACGGTAAAAGAAATTTTCGATTTATATATCGGTGGGTTGAAAATCAACGATATTGCAAAACGATTGACTGAGGAAGGCAAAGAAACGCCGCAACTTTACGCTATGAAACGAGGATTAAAATATCGCGGCAGAAGTCCGTATCCGGAGATATGGAACAATTCTACGATACGATATATTCTCGTTCAAATGGCATATACGGGCTGCACTGTTAATTTTCAGACATATCGGAAGTCGTTCAAAAGCAAAAAAATGGCGTTTCATCCGAAAGACGAATGGAAAATTTTTGAAGACACTCAGCCGGCGATTATAGACCGACAAACTTTCGATACTGTGCAAAAAATGCGAGAGCATAAAAGAGTATATATAAAATCAAACGAAACGAATATGTTTTCAGGACTTCTCTATTGCGCAGATTGCGGCGGATTGCTTACGATTCAGCGATACAAGAAAAATCACGATTACGACCATTTTTATTGTTCTACCTATCGCAAGAAAAAGAAAGGATTATGTACGCCGCATCGTATCCGTGTAAAAGACTTAAAAGAAGTCATTTTACAAGATTTGCGTAAAATATGCGAATACGTTGTTTTTCACGAAAAAGAATTTATAGAAAACTACTTGAAATCCACAACGGTGGAACAACAAAAAGCACAGGCGAAAGCCCAAAGCGAATTGTCTAAAACGACCGCGCGGATAGAAGAAATCAACGGGATTATCCGTAAACTCTATGAAGATAACGTAAAAGGCAAAATGACAGACGAACGATTTGATTTTCTTGCTAAATCCTATGAAACGGAGCAAACGGAACTACGGGCAAAAACGGAAGAATTAAAAAAGATTATCGCCGCAACCGAACAGGACAACGATAACCTTAAAAAGTTTTTGAAAATCGTAGAACACTATCTTTGTATCGAAGAACTGACTCCGGAAATACTGCATAGTTTTATCGATAAGATTTATATTGACGAAGCGGAAATTTTCGACGGTAAGAAAATGCAGGGAGTTCGCATTGTTTACAATTTCGTAGGTGCGATAGTATTGCCGCAATACTGTTATTAAAAAACGGGGCTAACGAGTAAATCGGTAAAATACGCCGATTTACTCATATTCCCCAAGATTAAGTATCATAATGAACAAACAATTCGAATAGGCTTGCGTTTTATAAATATGTTTCCATATGACAAAAACCTTAAGTCCTATTTCAACGAGCATATTAAAAACTATATTAGCTTTTATTTAAATGAAAAATCTGCTGAAAATAAGTTATCACGTACAATGAACCGAGCAGAGTTTTTAAATCAAGGAAAAAGGATTGTCCTTCAGTATGGTTTTTTCAATCCAAGTTACCCAGCAATACTCACTAAAGAAGATTTTGTATTAGATATCGATTCAATAAACACCTCTGTATTTGGGTCTTACGAAGATGTAAATGCTGCGATATTGCAGGCACATTTTTCAATCTGCGAATTGTTTGAAAATTGCATATCGGATAGATTAAGAGGAAAATTAAATGAATGATTATCTAAAATCAATAGCAAAACAAGATTCAACAGGTGAAATCAGTTACTCAGTCGAAGGACAGGAAACAGCTATATCACCTGGTGATGATGATAAAAAGTATAATGACGACAGTAAGCCATTTGAAGGGACTACCGATCTCGATATAGAAGCAAGACTTAATCCTTCAATGGTTAAAATACGGAAATTAAGACTTTATAAACAACAATGGATAAAGAAGTAAAGATAGGTAAGTTGGATGAAACGGAGCTTGTGTGTCAAGGTGATGTTTTTCAAGGTGTCAAATACTATTTTAGTGTAAAAGAAGATAATGATGGTGTTGATATCATTGAATTAACATTTCCTTTTGTTGTTATTTTAAGTCAGGCTTGTGATACTTATTTCATGTCTGATTTAGTTAATAAATCAACATCACAAGAACCAGCGAGCAACAAAAAGTTTATGTACTCATATTTGGTTGCTCCTATTTACAACTTAGAATCATTAAAAAGCGGGGATTACTTTGTATCTGAATTACCGATAAGAATGAAAAAGGAACAGCAATTTAATTCAAAAGAAAAAGATATCGCTGCAAGCGATATGCATTATCGATATTATTTGTTTAAATCACAAAATATTTACGATAATAATGAATCAGTTATTGATTTTAAGCATTATTTTACACTAAATGCTATTGATTTAATGTCTCAACGTGCAAATAGAATGGGTAATTTTGATAGGGAACATACATTAAAAATTGTAAATAAATTTGCAGCTTTTCTCACAAGAGTCGGGATATCAGATGATAATAATCAATAACTGCACACTATTGTATTTTTATAAATTCCGTGTATAAATTACCTTTACGATAAATAATACTTATGATGTATTCGCTTGATTAAAACTATTGGTTGAAATTTTAGCATTAGTTCAACTCTGCCTAGAAAAATAGGAAATGTATCTATTTTGAGCAGGTTTGCCATCTGAAAACACTATCGACATCTGAACTCCCAAGGTTCGATTATTGATAGTGTTTTTCTATTTTTTTCAGTATTTATGCGGGTTTGTATGCCTTTATTCTTATTTGCTTTATCGGACTAAAAATAGAAAAAATTAAAAATTTAAAGTCAAAAATAATAATTTTTTATTTCCGAACCCCGCTTGTCCGATAGATTTACTCAAAATCTTCTTATTTTTCTTTATATTCACGTTCTTTTTGATTCGGAGTCTTGTATTGCAGTTTTGCGTGAGGACGTTGCTCGTTATAAAACTCAATATAATCCTCAACAGCTTTGTAAAATTCCTTTTCCGAACGATACTTTTTTCTGTATAATTCTTCGCGTTTTAACGAGGCGAAGAAAGATTCCATAACGGAATTATCGTAAGGAACGTATGCGCGGGAAAATGAATGTGTGATTTGCAATGATTTTAGGTAATCGTTCAACCCTTTTGAAATATAATTTGAACCGCGATCGGTGTGAAAAATAAGAGAGGTAGAGGGGGTTCGTTCTTCATAGGCTACCTTAAAAGTTGTTTTCACAAGTTGAGTACTGTTTATTTTTCTTATTTTGTATGAAATAACTTTTCTTGCATACAAATCGATAATAGCGCAGATGTAGTATTGTTTATTGTTGCACTTAAAATATGTGACGTCGCTTACCCAAATCTGATCGGGCGCGTTTGTATGAAACTCTTGGTTAATATAATTTTTATATTGTCGAACATTGTCGTCATAATATTTTTTTGCGCCTTGACGAATGCTGACAAGTCCCATATCGCTCATTAATTTTTGAATCATCTTTACTGATGCTTTTACACCGCGACTATGTAAAACCGCGGCAATTTTTGCCGCTCCGAATATTTGATTGCTTTCATCGTATATTTCTTGTATTTGTTCGCGTAATGCTTCTCTGCGTTTCGCATACCAAGTGTTATCTCTTTTATTGCGGAGAATATGGTTGTAATAAGTTCCCCGCGGAATATCCAACGCCTCGCAGCGCATATGAACGCTGTAATTTTTGGACAAGCTTTCTGCTGCGGACAATTTGTCTTTCAACGGCGAATTTGGCAGGACATTTGCTTTTTTAATAATTTCGATAATACCTTCAAGTCGAGCTATTTTCGATTCAAGCATTTTGAAGTTACGTACAGTTAATTTTTTGTGGTCAGATTGTTTTTGTTCATTCTGATATTCGGACAACCAATTATAAAAAGTGCTTTTGGAAATTTCGATATCTTTAATTATTTTAAGTGGTGATTCTCTGTCTTTAATATATCTTTTGATTGCACTTTGTTTTTCTTCCAACGAATGTCTCTTGTTCATGAGATTACTCCTTTACCGTTTTATTCGGTAAAAGTATTATACCGCGATTTTAAGGCAGTTAAAAAATGTGTTATAATTTTAATGAAAATAGAAAAAGACGAATCGCAAGGATAAGGAAACGTTGAGCGCGGTATATTTGCTGTCGGCAGAGCCATGCCTGTGGCGGCGAGCAAAGCAGACGTCGATTTACGGAAAAATATTGTTGAACAACGTTCGGTTGATGGGCATAAGAAGATTAATTTTATGGTACACAAAGATTTATCAATTTTGCCACTACGTTGGTAAAATTGATGCCGCTGCATATTTTTATCTTAATTGAGAACGTAAAAATTAAAAAGACGATGATCAAGAGTATGAGAGCGGAATAATACCGTGGTCTGTATTTTTCAATAAAACTTTGTCGACGCTTTCGACAAAATTCTATCGAATATATCGAAAGTGTCGATAAAAGCCCGTCGAATAAGTTGACGAATTTAAATGGTTGTGGTACAATATAACCGTAAAGGAGAGTTGTTGCTATGGCCATACCCGTAAATATCGGAGAATTAATTAACAAAAGAGTAGTAGAATCCAATAGAATCGAATTTAAAAAGTCCTGGAATCCAAACGAAATTATTCATAGTATTTGCGCTTTTGCGAATGACATAGATAACGTCGGCGGGGGCTATATCGTTATAGGGGTAGAAGAAAAAGACGGAAGTCCCGTCTTTCCTGTTGCAGGCGTCGAGCAAAGAAAAATTGACGGCATTCTTAAAGAATGTATCGGGTATTGCCATTGCATCGAGCCGTTATACAATCCCGTAATAGAACCCGTATTATTTGAAGATAAATACGTCATAGTGATTTGGGTATCCGGTGGATACGGGCGGCCGTATAAGGCGTCCAAAGACGTGTTTTCCGACAAGGCGAACAAATACTATTACATCAGAAAATTCAGCAGTAGTATTGTAGCTTCTCCTTCGGAAGAAAAAGAATTGTTCTACGTTTCTTCGAATATACCTTTTGATGACAGACCGAATTTGTCTGCGGATATATCGGACCTGGATATAGGTTTGATGCGTCAACATTTAAAAGAAGTCGGCAGCGGATTATACGAACTTTCGCAAAAAATGGATATGCTTGAAATAGCGAAAAGTTTACAAATCGTTGCCGGGC
>CABUYS010000084.1 GCA_902495835.1 uncultured Oscillospiraceae bacterium
ATACAATATGTAATACGACCAGTTTAAGACAGGAAGAAGCTCTTATTTTATCGAAAAAATCAGATTTAATGGTTGTTATCGGAGGAAAAAACAGCTCAAATACTCATAAATTGTATGATATATGCAGTGAAAATGCTAAAACTATTTGGGTAGAGGACATTAATGATTTGAAGGGAATAAATTTTTCACATTATGAAAACATTTCGATAACTGCCGGAGCGTCAACTCCTGTAAGCTTGGTTGAGAAGGTATACGAATTTATTAAAAATTACTCTTAGAAATGACTTGAAAAATTAAATGAGGTGATTAAATTGGCAGATGTTTATGCTAGAAAGATTATCAGTTCGTTTGGAGAACTAAGAGAAATATTAAAAGAAAAACCAACAACACATCCTGAAATTGAGGATTGTAAAAAAAGGCTTAAAAAATACGAAAAATTGGTAGATCAATGGATGAATCAATACTCTAAAGAAATTAAAAGAATTGAAAAAATTTTTTTAAATTGTAACACTTTAAGCCGTATGTTTTCAAAAACTTTAGGTTATAACCGAAGAAGGCCGATTTGTAGTGAAATAGTTGAGAAAAGCATTGAAAAGTTATTTAACGCTTTTAAGAAGAGTTCTAAAAAATTTAGTAAGATTTTGAAGGACATATTTTTAAATTTTGATTTAAAACAAGAGGATATTTCTGATATTTTTGATAGTCTTGATATATTGTTTGATGTGGTTTGTTTTGAAAAGTCAGATATGTTAAAAATGTTAAATACTGTTTTTGAATTAATGGAGCAAGATAAAAATGATATAACTAAAGAGTATAAACGTATTGATGAGAATATCGATAGTCGTTTAAAAAATTTAAAACTCAAGTTTGATACTAATGTTATGGAAGAACTTTATGAAAATATATCAGAAGACCAGAAGGATTTATATGGAATTTTAAAAAACGAATCATTTGTTAAGTTTGCGGAGTTATTGGCAGATGTTGACGATTCAAAAGTTGTGAAAGATTACAGTGTGGAAAAATTGTCTAAGATAATGGAGAACATGGCACAACATACTTTAGGGCGAGCTCATTTTAGGGCAAAAGTGAACGAATTATATGCTCAGTCTGGAGGTAGTTCGAAATGTTCTATGAATCAAAAAATTATAAAAATTCATGAAGAATTTAAAAAATCACAGTTAAGAAATATTGAGATATGTGAAAAAAAGATTAATAGAAAAATGGATGATTTTATTTCAAAAAAATCAAACGAAAAACCTCAATTAACCAATAGACCTTTGCCAATACCACCATTTCGTGGTAAATCTTCAAGCGATGTACCAAAAAAACCTTTGCCAACACCACAAAAAAATTCGGGTGATAAAAAAAATAGGGGAAGTAAATATTTGTCAGAAGAAGAAATACAAAGGTTGGAATCGGCTTTAAAAAATGGACCTAATTCTAAGAAAAAGAGTGTACAAACAAGTGATGGTACACCTTCTTCAAATGATAAATCTAAAAATTTAGAAATCCCAAATGATGAATCTAAAGAACCGAGTGTTTCAAGCGATAAATCTAAAAAATCAAAAAAACGTCGTTCTGGATTATTTAGGAAACACCCGAAAGACGATAATGCAACAAATGATAAATCTAAAAATTCAAAAAATCCGAATAGTAAGCTAAAGAACAGCTGGAGAAAAAGCTTAAAGAAGCGTTTGTCAGGTTCATTTGGTAGGCCTTCAAAAACGAGTAATGACACATCCACTAGTTCTTCAAATGATGCACATCAAGAAGAGCTTAAAAAAGCAGTTAAACGCCGCAGTCTACGTATTAATCCAGACGAAATTCCTACCGAGAGTTAATATATTAAATTATTAGGAGGGCAATAATGGAAAATACTGAAATAAAAATGATAAATGACGAAGACCTGAAAGAAGTTTCAGGAGGAGTGGAAAAACAAGGAATATATAAAGAAGAAATAAATTTTATGCCTTTTCATGATGACCGTATTATTGTATCTAACTATGGTTTTAGATCTCCATGCCTTCACCGAGTAAAAATGAAAAAAAGAATCGATAACATAAATAAAAATTAATAATTAGAATTGAGATGATGGTATGTTAAGACAAGATTATCCCAAAACATGTGTGTGGGAAGTAACAATGGGCTGCAATATGCGCTGTGGGCATTGCGGCTCTTCCTGTAAAACGGCCCTTCCCGGAGAACTTACTACTCAAGAAGCTTTCAATTTTATAGACATGTGTGCCGACGCAGGTGTGGAATGGATAAATTTATCCGGCGGAGAACCATTTACAAGAAAAGATTTGTTTAAACTTATAGAAAGAATTTACTCGAAAGGTATAACCGTAAACATTATTACTAACGGTTGGCTTATAACAGAATCAGCTGCTAAATTTTTAAGTAATTTTCCTTATTTGCAAGTCGTTATAAGTCTTGACGGAATGAAGGACGTTCATGATCAAATACGTAAATCCGGAGCATTTGATCACGTAAAGAAGTCTTTTGAAATTTTAAATGAAAACAACGTTGCTAGTGCGTGCATTACAACCGTAACCGAGAAAAATATTGATTGCCTTGAAGATATAAAAAGGTTTCTTATCTCCGAAAAAGTTAAAGTCTGGCAATTGCAGATAGGTCTTCCTATGGGAAATCTTTCGAAGCACTGCGACTGGGTAATTGAGCCTCGTCAGGTGAACGATATAGTGGATTTTTGTTACAAAACTTCAAATGAGGGCGAAATAGAAGTATATCCTGCGGATTGTATAGGATATTACGATGACAGAATCACGCAAGTATATAAGAAATCTTTTGGCAGTAATGTTAATACTCAATGGAAAGGATGTCACGCAGGAATAGCAAGTTTTGGAATTTTGCACAACGGTGACATTATAGGATGCACTTCGATAAGAGGAAAAGAATTCGTGGAAGGAAACATAAAAACTCGAACTCTTAGTGAAATATGGGAAGATCCAAACAGCTTCTCGTGGAGACGAAATTTTACCAAAGACAGTTTGACGGGTGACTGTAAAAAATGTAAGCATGCCGATGAATGCCTTGGAGGATGCCCTAACACGAGATATTCCATGAACGGTACTATGTGTTCGGAAAATTTGTATTGTACTTACAATTTGAAATTAAAATCTTCAAGTACTTAGTGTTGAATTAAAGCAGTAACTTTAGAATATTTAATTCATCAAAAGATGATAAAAATTATGAATGAAGATGAAAAGATACAACTGGTCAATCAAGAAAGTTTTCAAAGTGCTTCTGTTGGTAATCAATAAGAGGCTATAATACCTAAATAATATAAAAAATAAACGATTTATTACTCCAATTCGGTATTATGGTTAGTATGAGATGTAAAAGTAGGGTTTGTTGTGATTATAAATCACTAATGACTAAGTGAGAAAAATTAGTGTTATACGAACCGGGAGCTTTTTATATTAAATATTACAATTATTTCAAATCAAAATAATTAGTATAGTATTGATACTATAAATAAATTTGATTAAAGGAGGAAAAGCAATGAGTGATAAAATTAAAGACGCAGAAAAAATAGACGTAAATAATGGACTTCAAGCAATTAATGAAGATGATTTGGGAGAAGTATCAGGCGGAGGTTTGGTAGACACCATCAAAGAAAAGTGGCAGAGATTTAAGATGTCAAAGAAAGAAAAGGAAGAAATAGAATCTTTGATTAATGAGTATAGCTCTTTATTTCGTAAGCTTTTTGATGATTATAAAAGCTTTAACGAAGATGAAAGATATAAAATGAAAGAAAGAGTGAGTGAAATATGGACTACACTGAACATTTATGCTAACAAATATCCTAACATTTCTGAATTAAAATTTTTCAGTATATCAGTGAAATTACCACAGAATATTTAGAGGGTGTTGCAGGTGGGAAAAAACTATTGTAAATTCTCATAAAAAGAACGCGTTTGCCCGTCGATAATACGATTATTCCCATCATGTTAGCATATGGTTCACCGATGCGGTCAAAAACATTTGAAGAAGCACTAGAAGAAATAAAAAAGAAAAAACAAGAGAAAATACTAGAAAAAAATGAAACAAATTCTGAAACTGATTCATTAAATTAACGAAGATCATTCGAACCGATAACCTAAAATGTTTTAAAAATTTATGATATTATGAGGAGGAAAAACAATGAGCGATAAAATAAAAGAAAACGAAGAAATAGAAACAAAAAATTTGGAAAGTATTCCGGGTGAAAATGATTTACCTGATGTAAAAAGTAAAGAACATTATGAAAAATTGGTTATAGAGCGCAGATTAAATTCATACGAGAAGAGTAAAAATGCACAAGAAACATCTTCTAGCGAAGATGCGCAAGAAGTAAGCACAGAGGATTTAAACGATGTTGCAGGTGGCGTCTTAGAGATGTATGGTTTACCGCGTCGTCCGTTGACGTTAAGGGAATGGGAAAAAATATGGAAAGAAGAAAAGGAAAGAAAAGAAAAAGAGAAAAAACATGAGGAAGAAGTAAAACAAGGGCTATCTATAGGAGTTGAGCAAGACAATTTAACCCGATAACTAAAATATTTTAAAAATGCAAGATATTATTAGGGGGTAAAATATGGATGATAAAGATACGGAAAAAGTGAATAAAGGCAAAGAAATCACTGAGGAAGATTTAGACAGTGTTGCAGGCGGGAGGCCGTGGTGGTGGAGAAGTGATAGACATATTTTATTACGTTTTTTTATCCGTTTAACAAGAATATTATCAGAAAAAATTGAAAGAAAAGATAAAAAGAAAAAACATGATAAAAAAGAGAAGAAAAAGTTAGAGCAAAAGATTGATGAAAACCACTTACCCCATAATTAAAATATTTTAGGAGAGGGAAAATATGAGCGGTGTAATTAACAATGAAGAACAAATAGAGGCATTAAGTGATTTTGAATTAAGAAATATTTCAGGGGGGATGCCTAATCCCGTAAGCGGAATGAGTTACGAAAAAGCATGGAAAATAGCTAAAAAATGGGAAGCCGAAGCGAAAGAAAAGGGCTTAAAAAAAGGTCAGTGGGGAACCGGAGAAAGTTTTATGAAATGGTGGGCAAGCAGCAATAAAGACAGAAAAGATTACCTTGACCACAAAAAAGAAGTTGATGAATATATCCAAGGCGGAGAAATTTTGGGCGGAGAAGCTTTATCTAATCAAATATAACCTTTTTTGCGGAGGGCACAGTGGTGTACCTCCGTTTTTTGTAACCAAAACCATTTCTTCAACGGAACCTCCGTTTTCGATTTGAATGCGTGGTTCTATTGTATAAACACCGTTTTCTTTCAGTAAAAGAGAAGAACGTTTGTGCCCTTTGGGCGAAATACTTGTTCCGGGATTGTGAGCTTCTTCGCCTATGGGGTGACCCGTAGCGTGGTTATAGTTGGGATATCCTTGACTTAATATATAATTCCTTACAATCTCATCAACTTCGTAGCCTTTTTTTGAAGGTTTAAAATTTTCTATTCCGAGTTCTATGGATTTTACAAGAGTATCAAATACTCTTGACACTTTTTCGGGCGGAGCGGATTCTTGATTTTTTAATGCATATCCCATTCTTTGAATATCACTTGAATATTTTTTCCCGTTTGACAAAGTTATTTTTACTCCGAAATCGAAATATATAGTGTCTCCTCGCTTAAAAATTGTATCCCCTGCACCTGAGTGACCGCCTTTTTTTAAGTTTTCTCCGACAAGTACTACAGGGCACAATTCTTTTTCCCAAGAGAGTTCTTCATTTATAATTCCGTATTTTTTGAAATAAGTAGGTTTGAATGAAAATATGTTGTGAACTAATTTAAGAATTTGTCTTTCAGTCATCCCTATTTTTATTTTTCTGAAGGCTGTATTTAATATTTCAAGTGCTCTTGAGGCCGCGATTTTTAAATACTTAATATCTTCATCTGTTTTTGAAT
>CABUYS010000085.1 GCA_902495835.1 uncultured Oscillospiraceae bacterium
AGATTTAAAAATTTTTCTTTTTGCCGCTTTAGCGTTTTTAAATCGTTTCTCGTTTTCCTCGCCCCCCAAAATCAGTTTGTTTAAATTATACATAATTAATCTTAATTAGTCAATATATATATATATCAATTAATTTATTTAAAATTTTTAAACTAACACATAAACTTAAAAATAAAAAGCAACAAACAGGAAAGTGCAGTGTATTTTTAAATCAATAACAATTAAATAAAATGCTTAAATACTTTGATAATCGCCCCTACAACTCGTTACAGCGTTAGAAGAAATACCTTTTAGGTTTTAAATGAAAAGCTGTAAAATTTTTTAAGGATAATACTTTAAAGCTTGAACACATAGCTACAAAAGGTTTAACTCTAATCCATTCATAAATTTTTTTAAACTATAGTCCTTACAGCGAAAAATACTTACACAACTATGTTTTAAATCATGAAACCTCATGTGTAAAAACCCACTCTTTTTTAAAAACTTTTATCTAATCGAATACAAACAATTGCCCATCTTTCCAAGTCAAAATATAATCAAACTCAACTTATTCATTACAAAATTTTTTTACTTTTTTCTTGTTTGATTTTTAAATATTCAGAAACTTCTTTAACTTTAGAGATAATTTTATACGTTTCTTTAAATGATAATGTTGACGAGATTTTTCTTCGTGACACAAAAATACATTAATCTACAAAATAACTTATAAAATAATTCTTAGAAAAGTGTAAAAATGTCAAAAACAAAAAGTCGCACAGATACCCTAAAAATTCGGCACCTATGCAAAATCTCACATGGTCCGAGTGACAGGAATCGAACCTGCGGCCTCTTGAACCCCATTCAAGCGCGCTACCAAACTGCGCCACACCCGGATAAACTAACCTTACCGGATGATTATATCATAATCAAAAATAAATTCAAGAGAATTTATAAAGTTATTTTTAAAATATTTTTTGTTTATTTTTCACTATAATTAATCTTTTATAAATTATTTCCGACAGTCGAACTTAAAATGAAAATTTATATAAAATTCACACTCAACCATATAGTTAAACCGCTCCATAACTTAGTTTACGCTTCTTCATAAGAGCACCGAGAATAATCATCATACCGAGAGTTACTCCTGCACCGAAAACAGCTTTGGAATTATTTTTGGAGAAGTTTGAAATAACCTCTTTTGTTTTTGACCATTTTCCTGATATTTTTTCGGTAAAACTAGAAGACACAGCGCCATTCATAAATTTTGAATTATTTAAAGCATGGTCACCAAAAAACTTGCCAAAGCCTCCGAGAGCTACAGCCGAAAGCATAACCGCAACGGTTTTTGAAAAATTGCCTGCAAAATTTATTCCTCCGGCTATGCCGCTAAGGTAATCATCGTTTAGCTCGTTCCTTTCGTCAAACAAATCATTTAAGCAACCCGCTACACCTTCATCAAATTCTTCTTCGGAACCTCCGTAGCCCATACTGTAGCAATAGTCATAAATTTCATCCATTTCATCGAGCTTCGAAAATTCCTTCGATAACTCATCATTTCGAGCTATGTCTTCCACCATTTTATTTAAGTCAAAATCCATAAATATCTCCCCTTATAAAAAACAGTATTGTTTTATGGGTAATTTCTTACCGTATAAAGAAAAAATAGTTAACTGTAAACTTCAAATACATTCAGTCAACTTATATGAATTGAACCAACATCAAAAAAATTATATTAAATATACAATAAAAAGTCAAATGTTTTATTTTTTATAAATATTGTAATTAGTTTTAACCATATTTTTATTTTTAAAACCTTCATACCGATAAAAAACAAATTCATTTCTTCGCATATTCATGGTATAATTTATTGATTAGAGGTGAAATGCGTGATAATATTAGGTATAGACCCGGGATACGCAATTGTCGGTTACGGGATAATAGAATTTAAATGCGGAAAATATATTCCGCTCGGATACGGAGCAATACTTACAAACGCAAAGGATGATTTTTTTAACAGACTTGAAATAATACACGATAAAATATCATCTGTTACAAAAACTTATAAACCGGATGTAAGTTCGATAGAAAAACTTTACTTTCAAAATAATCATAAAACAGCAATTGATGTTGCTCAAGCAAGGGGAGTAACACTTCTTGCACTTAAGCAAAACAATATTCCCATATTTGAATATACTCCTCTTCAGGTAAAAACGGCTGTAACGGGATACGGAAAAGCTCAAAAGCATCAAGTTATGATGATGACTCAAAGATTACTGAATTTAAAAGAAATCCCGAAGCCCGACGATACCGCCGATGCTTTGGCAATTGCAATTTGTCACGCCAATTCGCTGGGTTACCAGTACATAAACAAGAAATGTCTTAGAGCTTAAAAATTTTAAAGGAGAAAAGTTAATGATTTACAGCCTTACAGGAATGCTGCTTATCACCGAAAATAATTTTATAGTAATACAATGTGCAGGCGTGGGATATAAGTGCCTTACGTCGTCATATACTCAAGGAGAGCTCCATAACAATATCGGAAAAGAAGTAACCGTTTACACTTACATGAACGTAAGACAAGATGCGGTAGATTTATTTGGATTTGCCTCGGAAAATGAATTGGAATGTTTTAAGCTTTTAACTTCGGTTTCAGGAGTTGGGCCTAAAGCGGCGCTTTCGATTTTGTCGCAGTTTTCATCTGAAAAAGTAGCTATGATTGTGTCTTCAGCGGACAGCAAAAGTCTTACACGTGCTTCCGGAATCGGAGCAAAAACCGCTCAAAGGATAGTTCTTGAACTCAAAGATAAACTTTCGGGAACAATAATATCGGATAATAAAAAATGCGAATCCTACTCCCCTGTTTCCTCTCACAATGTTTCCGAAGCAATAAAAGCACTGGCATGTCTTGGGTATTCTTCGGACGAAGTCATGCCTATTATTGCAAAAATGGACAGCGCTCTCCCTGTTGAAAATTTAATTTCAAACACATTAAAAGCAATGGCTAAAGGAGTGTAAAAATGGATTATAATCAAGAAGAACGCCTTTTGGATGCATCGGAATTAACTGAAGATTCCGAATCCGAAAATCCCCTCAGGCCGCAAACTTTGAATGAATACGTGGGGCAAAAAAAAGTAAAAGAAAATTTAAAAGTATTTATAGAAGCGTCAAAAATTCGAAAAGAACCATTAGACCACGTACTTTTATACGGCCCTCCGGGATTGGGAAAAACAACTCTTTCAATGATAATAGCAAGAGAATTAGGAGTTAATATAAGAATCACTTCAGGACCCGCTATCGAAAAGCCCGGAGACTTGGCAGCACTTCTTACGAATCTTTCTGAGGGCGATGTATTGTTTATCGATGAAATACACCGTCTGTCGAGAAGCGTAGAAGAAATACTTTATCCTGCTATGGAAGATTTTGCGATAGATATAGTTACGGGAAAGGGTCAAATGGCAACTTCGTATCATCTGCCTCTTCCTAAATTTACTCTTATCGGAGCAACTACACGTGCAGGTCAGCTTACCGCTCCTCTGCGTGACAGATTCGGTGTTGTGTTGAGACTCGAAATGTATACTCCTGAAGAACTGTCGCAGATAGTAAAAAGAAGTGCATCAATTTTAAAAATAGAAACCGATAGTGACGGTGCTTTGGAAATTGCATCGCGTTCAAGAGGAACTCCAAGAATTGCAAACAGGCTTTTAAAAAGAGTACGAGATTTTGCACAAGTCATGAACGGCGGAAAAATAACATATAATGTAGCAAAAAAAGCTCTAGACAAACTTGAAATAGACGAACTTGGGCTCGACGCCAACGACAGACGACTTCTTGAATCCATGATAACTTTTTATAACGGAGGCCCTGTAGGACTTGAAACTCTTGCTGCGGCAATCGGAGAAGAAGCCATAACAATAGAAGATGTTTACGAGCCATTTTTAATGCAGATAGGTTTTCTAAGTCGAACGCCTCGAGGAAGATGCGTAACACCTGCGGCATATCTGCACATGGGTTACAAAAATCCACATTTACAAAACGAACAATGCACATTTTAAAAATTACTTACCGGAGGAAATTAACATGGGAAATTTTTTTGGAACTGACGGAGTAAGAGGTATAGCAAACAAAGAACTTACTTGCGAAACAGCGTTAAAAATAGGAAAAGCTGCGGCAAAAGTGCTGACAAAAGAATGCAGCGGTAAACCTAAAATAATCATAGGAAAAGATACACGTATATCTTCAGATATGCTGGAAGCGGCTCTTTTAGCAGGAATTTGCTCGGTAGGAGCCGAAGGAGTATCTTTGGGAGTTGTTCCTACCCCGGCTGTCGCATATCTTGTAAAAAAATACGGAGCCGACGCGGGAGTTATGATTTCAGCTTCTCACAACTCTTTTGAATTCAACGGAATAAAACTCTTTGACAAAAACGGATTTAAACTCCCCGACGATATTCAAGAACAAATCGAAAATATAATACTTGACGATTCAGGTGAATGCGATACCGACTTACCAATTGGAGAAGCTGTCGGAAAAATAACATACTGCAACACGGCTGCAAAAGATTACATTGATTACCTTGTAAGCACTTCTGAATTTACAGACAAAAATTTAAAAATTGCAGTAGACTGTGCAAACGGTTCTTCATCAGTAACAGCAAAAGATTTATTTAAAGAATTAAACATAAACGCGAGTATACTCTTTGCAGCACCTGACGGAATAAATATAAACGAGAATTGCGGTTCCACGTATCTCGAAAATTTATCAAAATATGTCACAGAAAATAACTGCGATTTAGGCATAGCCTTTGACGGAGATGCTGACAGGTGTTTATGCGTAGACGAAAAAGGAAACGTAATAGACGGAGATACGATTTTAGCTATCTGTGCGTTAGACATGAAAAATAAAGGCGTTCTTAAAAACAACACATTGGTCGGAACCATAATGTCCAATCTTGGGCTTAAAAAATTCTGTGAAAAAAACAACATAAATTTCTCCGAAACCAAAGTTGGCGACAGATACGTTCTGGAAAGAATGCAGAATGAAGATTACAACATAGGCGGCGAACAATCGGGCCACGTCATTTTTCTTGATTATTCCACAACAGGAGACGGTCAATTAACCGCAGTACAGGTTTTAAATATATTGTCAAAGTCAAATAAAAAAGCTTCCGAATTAAACGAATCAGTTAAAAAATATCCGCAAAAATCCGCAACCGTAAATATTACACCAAACCAAAAGGGCGTTTTCGATAAACAAGAAAATATTAAGAAATATCTTGATTCTTTAAAAGAAAAGCTTGGAGATTTGGGAAGAATAGTCGTACGCGAATCCGGAACAGAACCAAAAATAAGAATAATGGTTGAGCACGAAAATTTTGATAAAATCGATGAAATTATTAAAAACACGGTAAAAATCATAAAGGAAAATTTAAATTAAAGAAAGGTTGGACTGCACGCAAAGTCCGTTGATACTATGAGATATAATTCTAATTGGCATGATTACGAATTAATAGATTGTTCTTGCGGAGAAAGACTGGAACGTTGGGGAAAAATAATATTAATAAGGCCTGATCCTCAAGTTATTTGGAATACTCCGAAGACTGACGAAAGATGGAAAAATCCCGACGCTATTTACCACCGCTCCAACACAGGAGGCGGCCGATGGGAAATAAAAAACAAAAACATAAAAGATTCATGGAAGATATCCTATGAAAATTTGAAATTCGGAATAAAAATGATGAATTTTAAGCACACAGGAGTGTTTCCCGAACAAGCCGTAAACTGGGATTTATTTAAAAATATAATTTCTGACTCAAAAAATTCAGTCAATGTTTTAAATCTTTTTGCATACACCGGAGGAGCAACTCTTGCGTGTGCGGAAGCAGGAGCCAAAGTTTGTCACGTTGACGCTTCAAAAGGAATGGTCTCCTG
>CABUYS010000086.1 GCA_902495835.1 uncultured Oscillospiraceae bacterium
AGGATCTGTAAGAAAAAAAGGAAAGAAATGGTACTACCGCTTCTATGTAGAAGATGCAAGCGGCAATCTGGTTCAGAAAGAATACGCTGGAACAGAAAGTAAAAGTGAAACGGAAAAACTGCTCCGTCAGGCAATGGATGATTACGAAAGCAAGAAATTTGTCGCAAAGACAGATAATCTTACTGTAGGAGAACTTCTTGATATGTGGGCGGAAGAAGAACTGAAAGTCGGAACACTCAGCAATGGTACAGTGGAAAATTATCTTGGTGCAATCCGTTGTATCAAGAAACATCCGATTGCAGAACGCAAATTAAAAACCGTTACTGCTGAACATTTACAGGCATTTCTCGATCTGCTTACATTCGGTGGGGAATTTCCAGATGGAAAAGTGAGAAAAGGATACAGTAAAGATTACATCCATTCCTTTTCAGCAGTATTACAACAGGCTTTCCGGTTTGCAGTATTTCCAAAACAGTTGATTACTTTTAATCCTATGCAGTATATTAAGCTGAAAAAACAGGCAGAGGATGTGGATTTATTCTCAGATGATGAGGTAGAAGAAGGCATACAGCCTATTTCCCATGAAGATTATGAGAGACTGATAGAATACCTCAAAGTAAAGAATCCACCTGCAATCCTGCCAATCCAGATCGCATACTATGCGGGACTTCGTATCGGTGAAGTTTGCGGATTGACATGGCAGGACATCAATCTTGAAGAACAATGCCTGACCATTAAAAGAAGTATCCGCTATGATGGCACAAAACATAAAAACATCATCGGACCGACCAAGCGAAAGAAAGTAAGGATTGTTGATTTTGGCGATACTCTGACTGAAATACTGAAAACCGCCAGAAAAAAACAGCTTAAAAGCCGGATGCAGTATGGTGAACTTTACCACCGCAATTTCTACAAGGAAGCACAGGACAAAAACAGAGTGTATTATGAATATTATCATCTGGACGGAACCGAAGAAATCCCGGTAGATTACAAGGAAATCTCCTTTGTCTGCCTGAGACCGGACGGATGTCTGGAACTGCCAAGCACACTCAGCATTGCCTGCCGATCAGTTGCAAAAAGGCTGGACGGATTTGAGAATTTCCATTTCCACCAGTTGCGACACACCTACACAAGCAACCTCCTCTCAAACGGAGCTGCCCCAAAAGATGTGCAGGAACTGTTAGGGCACTCTGATGTCAGTACCACAATGAATGTCTACGCCCACTCTACAAGAAAGGCAAAGCGGAACTCCGCCAGACTTCTTGATAAAGTGGCAGGCAACGACTAAATAAAAAATTCCCTTATTTCCCTTGCTGATTCCGCATAAGGTCAAAAATAAGGGAAAATACATATCATTTCACTATTTAAGGGGCTGGAAAGCCCGTAAAATAAGGAAAGTTCAAGAAATCTCTCCACAAATTCCGATTTGTATTTCTGTTTGTTTTAAAAATGGGCAATCCCGATTGGAATTGCTCACTTATTTTATTGATTATGAATTTTTTTACACCGATATCTTCATCAAATGATGTAAGCCTGATATAAATCTACACTTTTTACTAAACAGAGTATATCATATTTATCTTGCAAAACAATACACCTTAGTAAAGCTTTGCTCCCGCAGGGATATGGTTGTCCACCATGAGAAGATTGAGTTTTTCTTCGCCTTCCTCTTTATGAACAGCAGAGATAAGCATACCGCAAGAATCAATACCCATCATTGCTCTCGGAGGAAGATTTGTTATTGCTATTAAGGTTTTTCCGATAAGCTCTTCGGGTTCATAGTAGGCGTGTATTCCGCTTAAAATTATACGCTCATTTTCAGTTCCGTCGTCTAAAGTGAATTTTAAAAGTTTCTTTGATTTTTTCACAGCTTCGCAATTTTTTACTTTTACGGCACGGAAATCACATTTGCTGAAAGTTTCAAAATCTACGCAATCTTTAAAAAGCGGCTCAATTTCAACTTTGGAAAAATCAATTGCACCGCCAAGTTCGCCTACGCCGTTCAAAGAACCGCTTCCTCCCAGAGGCTTCATTGTCGGGAAAATAATAACGTCACGAATGGAAGCACTGTCGGTAAGAAGCATCGCAAGACGGTCTATTCCCATTCCGAGGCCTCCTGTGGGCGGCATACCGTATTCGAGAGCAGTTATGAAATCTTCATCTATCATATTTGCCTCGTCGTCTCCAGCGTCGCGAAGTTTCATCTGGTGCTCAAAACGTTTTCTTTGGTCGATGGGGTCGTTTAACTCGGAATAAGCATTGGCAATCTCTCTTTTCGCTATGAAAAGTTCAAAACGCTCGACCAAATGAGGTTCATCTTTTTTACGCTTGGTAAGAGGAGAAACTTCCACGGGATAATCACATACAAACGTCGGCTGAACAAGATTTTCTTCAACTTTTTCTTCAAAAGCTTTATTTAAAATATCGCCCCATACATCTGAATCTTTTATTTCTATTCCTAAATTCTTTGCACACTCTTTTGCTTTTTCGTCGTCACCAACAAACTTAGAAAAATCCACTCCCGTATATTTTTTTACTGCTTCAATCATTGTTATTCGTTCAAAAGGTTTTGAAAAATCTATTTTTTCGCCCTGATAATCAACAACTGTATCTCCGCAGCAAGCCATCGCCGCGTTTCTGATAATGTTTTCGGCTATTTCCATCATTTTTTTGTAATCTGCATAAGCTTCATAAAGTTCTATAGTGGTAAATTCGGGATTGTGACGTGTTGACATTCCTTCATTTCTGAAAAGGCGTCCGAGTTCATAAACTCTGTCCATTCCCCCGACTATAAGTCTTTTTAAATAAAGTTCGGGAGCAATTCTTAAAAATAGGTCTATATCGAGAGTATTATGATGAGTAATAAATGGTTTTGCGGCGGCTCCTCCGGGAATTACGTTCAAAATCGGAGTTTCAACTTCCACATATCCGTTATTATCAAGATATTTTCTGATTTCTTTTATTATTTTGCTTCTCTTAACAAACGTATCCTTTATTTCAGGAGAAGAAATTAAATCCAAATATCTTTGACGGTATCTTGTGTCGGTGTCTCTAAGTCCGTGAAATTTTTCGGGAAGCGGCAAAAACGATTTTGAAAGAAGTTTAATTTCTTTGGTATGTATGGAAATCTCGCCTCTTCTGGTTTTAAATACAAAACCGCTCAATCCCACTATATCGCCTATATCCCATGAAGAAGACATTTGTTTGTATGTATTTTCTCCCACATCATCAACTTTTACATAAATTTGAATTCTTCCGCAAGAATCCAAAATATCCATAAAAGACGCTTTTCCCATATTTCTCCAGCTTACTATTCTGCCGGCAATGGAAACATTTTTTCCTTCCAGAGTTTCAAAATTTTCTTTTATATCACGGGAAAAATCTGTTTGATTAAATTCGGTTTCTTCAAACGGATTGTTGCCTTCGTTTTTAAGGTTTTCAAATTTTTCGCGTCTTATTTTCATCATTTCGTTTACATCGCAGTCTTCTTGCAGTGCCGAAACGTTTAATTCTTTTTCATTTTCCATATTTTTAATTTCCTTTATTTGTAAATTTCGAGTATTTCGTATTCGCAAATTCCGCCCGGAGTTTCAACTTTTATTTTATTTCCTTCTCTGTGACCAAGAAGTGCCGCACCCACAGGAGATTCATCCGAAATTCTTCCTTCACGCGGATCAGCTTCGCTCGAACCGACTATTCTGTAATCTACAATTTCATCGAAAGTAATGTCTTTCACTTTAACTTTTGAACCTACGTGAACGTAATCGGTACTAAGCTCATGCTCGTCAATAACTTTGACATTTTTGAGCATCGCTTCTATCTCGAGTATACGAGATTCCATTATTGCTTGTTCATTTTTAGCTTCGTCGTATTCACTGTTTTCCGAAAGATCACCGAAAGAAAGTGCAACTTTTATCTTTTCGGCTATTTCTTTCCTTCGAACGCTTTTTAAAGTTTCAAGTTCGTTTTCTAAATTTTTTAATCCTTCTTCGGTTAATATAACTTGCTTTTCCAATTATTACCACTCCATTTTTATATCTGAAGATATACTATATGCTTTCCCTCCCACTTTTTGCAGGAGGGAAGTTTTAGAATTTGTCTTTATCATATAATTATAAGGAATTACTTCACCGAATGTCAAGGATAACCATAAAAATAAAACGTTTTAATGATTGTAAATTTTAATAAAACAAAACTGTTATTCATAATTTTTTAATTCACTGACATATAATTTCATATCAATTCAAAAAACGATTACCGAAAATTGCTCCGAAACATTATTGTTTCTTACCGGTTATTCCTTACTTTTTTCATCTGTTCCTACCGAACACATTCCACTAGGAGCAGAGCCTCCGTAAAAATTCGGAACTTTTCCGACTATAACCGTTTCGGCTGCCAATACAGTAGTGTCTACCTCCGTAACACAAGAGCACCCCGGCATTACGACGCTTATTTTTGAATGAACCAAAATATATATTCTGTGAAGAGTTTGGTTGATTCCTGCGTTTAAAAAATCACTTTTGATATCTGTGTTTACGCTTCCCGAAGCAGAAATTTTCATGGGAACGGGAGGGCCTTTTCCGTTAAGAAGTTCCCAACCTGTAAGCGTTCCGAATGCAATGGATGTTTTTTTCTCTTTTAACTCGTAAAAATTTTTTTGAATGAGCAAACTTATGCGAGATTTAAGATTATTTATTTTTTCCATATTCGCAGAAACTGCTATAATTTCATCTTCTTTATTTTTACTTAAAACAACTATATCCGAATAGTATTCTCCGTTATTTTTCATGTCCTGAATCACCGCGTCGTTAACAACGTCCGTTATGAACATTCTTGCTTTGCTTGCGGACACACTCTTTATCATCGGACGAAATTGAAAATCAAAAAATATAAACAAAACAATTACAGATACAAAAAAAGCAATTATTTTAAATCTTAATCTCTTCAGTGCAACTTTGTTCAAACCTCCATCAGCTCCGAAAAAATTCTTGTAAATTAATACAGTATATCCGAACTATTATAAATTTGTGATTTTCGGGAATGCTTATTTATGAAGCAGACAAAAAGATTTGTTTCAAAAAATTAAAGGAGAGGATAAAAATGTGCGGAGAGTCTCATGAAAAAAGTCACGACTGTGTTTGCAGTAAATTTTGCGGAATCGTAAAACTTGTAATGGCAGGAATAGTCATAGGAAGTGCCGCGGGAATGGTACTCATGTATTTTTATGACCGTGACAAATGGCTTCAATGCAAAGCCCGCAAAATGGTAAAAGACGTGCAAAATACCGTTCAAAACACTGCTCAAAACATTCAGTCAGGAATTAAATCCACGATAGGATTGGGAGAAAAAGACGACTAATTTTCTTTTTTAAATCCCAAAAAATTTTACAAATCGCAAACGATAAAATTCTTAATTTTAAGATTTTTATCGTTTTATTTTTTTAGTTGCCTTTAACTATGCAAAAATAAGTCGTTTTTTGACGAAGTATATAACCAATAATTTTATAGGAGGTAAATAATGGCAAAATCAAAAATCCGAAAAAACCTTACCAAAAAAGAAATGGCCTTTTGCAGACATTACGTAGAAACAGGTAACGCCAAAGAAGCGGCAAAAATTGCAGGATATAAAAATAATCCGCAAAAAAAGGCTCTATCATTTTTATCCAAAGACCAAATACTTTGCACTATAGAAAAATTATTTAAAGAAAAAAAGAAAAATCTTGCGTATAAATCTCTGATTGGATACGAACGTCTGGCTTTCGGAAATATTTCGGACTGCATAAAACTTTTGTTTTCGG
>CABUYS010000087.1 GCA_902495835.1 uncultured Oscillospiraceae bacterium
AGTATTCCTCACATTTTTTAATTTTTCCAATTGCCTCATCTATTTCTTTATCGGGACTACTAGAGTCATCTGCACTTGCAGCCTCACTGGTTAAACTTTCTGACTGAAGAAGAAAGCCGTTTCTTTCTGCTTTTTCTTTTTCTGCTTTTTCTTTTGCTGCTTTTGCTGCTTTTTCTGCTTCTTCTATTTCTTTCACAATTTCTCTATTAATTACAACTTCTTCTTCACTACTATAAATACTGCTGAAAATCTTATACAAATCTTCATTTGATATGAAAGGAAAGGCATCTTTTAATTTCGCCAATTTTATATAAGATGAAACAAATTCGTCAAATTTTACGCCATTAACCGAAACATCGCGTAGCTTATCATTTTCTTTCATAACATGCTTTACAAAAGATACAAACGTACGAAGGTCTAAATCTTTCACATCTTCTTCATTATTTAGTATATTATCAACCACAGCTATAAAGAAATTATTATTAAGTTCCTCTATACGATATTCTTTACCATATTTTTTACATGATTTTAAAAATCCAAAAACCAATTTATTTATACTCTTATCCCGAAAAAATCTAGCCTCCGGATGTTGTGATGTACTCCATGATGTCATAAATACTTCACGTACAATATTAATTAAATTACATTTGAACTCACGTTCAAAATCGTCTAATGATTTCTTTAAAATTGGTTCATTACGTATCAATTCATGAACGTCATCAACTGATTCGTCTCCACACTTTGCACGTTTTAATTTTTCCCTTAATTCCTCTAACTCTACTATCTTAGTTATTGTTTCTGATTCCAATCGCAAACTTATGCATCCACCGCATCTACCGTATCCAGTGTATCCAGTGTATCCAGTGTATTTACTGTATCTACTGTATTCACTATCAATTTGCATAATTTCTAAATTTTTTAATTCTAAGAATTCCTTAAAATCATCAATTTTTTTTATCGCTTCATGTATTTCTTCACCGGGACTACTAATTTTGGAATCACAGTCATCTACACTTGCAGCCTTATCTGCCTTTTCTGCTTCTGCTGCTTTTACTTTTGCTGCTTCTGTTTCTCTCTGTACTCTAAATCCCGGTGTTTTTGCGGATGGTGTTTTTGCAGGTATTTCCGCAGGGTCTTTTCCATCCATTGCACTTGCGGAATTAATGCCAAACAACGTCGTCAACGTTGCAACGCTACACATTACCGACAAAACCTTAGATACTTTCTTCTTCATACTGTTTCCTCCACTAAATTTAATATATATCTATTGCGTCATTGTAGCACTGTTCTAACAATAGTTCAATATTATTTTTTTAATTTTAACAAATTGTAAAAATTAGTGTTGATTTTTAATTCAATTAATATATATATAATAAAAAATCCTCGAGCTGAACTTGAGGATTTTGTTTGTTAAAAAACGTACAATTAATCAATTTTAAAAAAGAATGTGAACAAGCGCCTGTGAGAAAATTTTTCTGAAAAATCAATTTTAAATGAACTCCACGTTCAATTCATCTACTTTATAAATTGACCAATGTTTCAACTCATCTAACTCTCTTTCAGAATTAAGGATCATAGCTATGAAAAAAACTGTTTCATAAATACGATAGTTTTTATCTTTTTCGTCCATTTTGCTCGCTAACATGGCATCCAATTGTTTTGCTACACCATTGATACCCAACCCAAATTCTTCAAATTTTTTACTTTTTTCCTCGATTTTTTCATCAGGAGTTCTTCCCAGATCATTCAAACTGAATATTAAAGAATCCACAAAAGATGTAAGGATATCTAATTCTTTACAATTCATAGTTGTTATATTTGACATGTTTCTAGCCATTATACTAGAAACATCTATCAAATTACGGTCATTCAACATATCTCTTTTTAAATAATCATTATAAAAATTTGCTAATTTATAAATACACACTAATACAAATGTTTTTATATCAGTATAATCAAGATTTTCCATGTCTTTATCAGACAGTTTCTTAACTTCTCGGGCAAGGCAATACAATTCAGAATAGATCTCTTCTTCTAATTCTTTTAATTCCTCATCTCTACTTTTTTCCCATGGAGATTCTTCATCACTACAATAGCCTTCCTCAGGTTCAACTTCAACTACTGGTTCAACTTCGACTACTGGTTTAGTTTCAACTCTCGGTTCAGTTTTGGAGGTATGTGGCCTGTCTCCTAATTTTACATGTTCTTCCCCTGCTTTTTCGAGATTCTTTTGCTTTTCCAACACATATTTGTTATATTCTTCTTCAATTTTTACTAACATTTCTCTTTCGTTGCGTGTGCGAAAATGAAATTCATCAACTTGTGAATATAATTTTTTAAATAATTCCTTATCTACATCTGAATATTTTTTTTTAAATTTCTTAAATAATTTCGACCATAATACATCACGTTTTTTTCTATGTGTTCCGGATCTGGAACTTTTTTCGGAATCAGCTACAGCAGCTCCTTTTGGTTCATCCATTGCACTTGCGGAATTAATACTAAACAACGTCGCCAACGTTGCAACGCTACACATTACCGACAAAACCTTAGATATTTTTTTCTTCATACTGTTTCCTCCACTAAATTTAATATATATCTGTTGCGTCATTGTAGCACTGTTTTAACAACAGTTCAATATTATTTTTTTAATTTTAACAAATTGTAAAAATTAGTGTTGATTTTTAATTCAATTAATATATATATAATAAAAATACCGCCTGCTTTAAAAGCAGGCGTATTGTCTCTTTTCCTATTTACATTTCTCTACATTATCTAGATAGTCACGCTTAAAATTCCTTATCAGTTTCTCAAGTTCACCATTACGTTCCATATAAAGGCCATATACCCTTACTTCTTTTACTTCAAATTCACTTGGTTTTGTGAACATTTCTGCCCCAAACAATGCAATAGCGGCAAGTTCCATATAAACTTTATTATTTCTTAGATATTTATCACATATTATAGTAAGTACTAATTCTCCTAATTTATTATGCGGCAAAAAACACAATATACTATTCAGTGCACCAAGCGGTACATCACACGGTATTCTATTCCGTATATTATTCAGTATATCACCCGGTATACTACTCTCTATATTATCCAGTATATCACCCGGTATACTACTCTCCATAATATCACTCAGTATTTTACGCAGTGCATTATTATGCTTCATATCCTTCATTATATCCTTCAGGATATAATTAGGTAGTCCACCAGCGGAAAAGACTCTTACCTTCATATCACGATCGTTGTAAAACCCGCGAAGTCTTTGATAGAAAGACCAAAGGATTCCGGTGATTTCATCTTCTTCTTTCGAAATTGTATTCCTATCTTTAAGTGACATATTTTCACCAACGGTACCTTCATATTTCGGTGTTCCAGAACGACCCCAAGAAGTAGTTTCTCCGGAAGTTCCTGCGCTCGCATCTAACTGGGTTTGAGCTGATGCAGCAGCTGGTGTACTTTCCCCTTCTGCAGTTGTTGGTACTGGCATAAGTACGGGCGGTTCATCCTCGGCCGACTCAGTAGCTGTATCAGGTTTAGCTACTTCAGATATAGGTTCTTCAGTCACTACTATGACAGGTTTTCTCTTACGTACGGGTTCCTCTTCTTTTCCTCTGACATCCCTCGGACGCTTTACTGCTGTTGCACTCTTTCTAGAATTATCCGAGTTAGCCGCCGAATCTGTTTTACCTTTTGTCGCACCAACAAAGCTTGGACCTACAACACTTGACAAAAATAATGTACTACATAACAATAATGAAATTTTTTTAGATAAATCTTTTTTCATAATAATCCCTTCAGAACTTTATTAACCTATTTTTTATAAAAAACAATTAAATATTTATAAATACATTTCACGAATACGGATTGCTAAGCTCACAACATCATCAAGAAGTTCTCCATTTAACCTGTTTTGCTTTATATTACTGAATTTTCCGATTTCACATGCTATAGGTTTTAAAGATTTGGCAAGTTCAGACAAACCTGGCAAATTTTTCATCTCCCCACTAGTCTCTATAGTACTTACTATCCTTCCTAACGTATTATCCGGTACACAAACATAAACGACGGCTTCTAACACAGCAGGCAATTCATTTTTTTGACAAAGTTCCTTATATAATTGAAGACTTATTTGATTAATTCTGTTTTCATCTTCCGAAAAATTCATCGCCAATTCAACTTGCATTGCTCCATCCCTAATGGGGAGGTCCGGTGTTCCATCATAAGTAGGCATTTTCTTTTTTTTAGTGTCTTCGTCCGTACTTGGCTGGGTTTGACCTGATGCAGCAGCCTGTGCATTTTCCCCTTCTGCAGTTGTTGGTACTGGCATAAGTACGGGCGGTTCATCCTCGGCCGACTCAGTAGCTGTATCAGGTGTAGCCGCTTCAGATATAGATTCTTCAGTAACTACTACGACGGGTTTTCTCTTACGTACGGGTTTCTCTTTTTCTCCTCCGACATCCCCCGGACGCTTTACTGCTGCTGCACTATTTTTAGAACTGCTAGAGTTAGCCGCCGAATCTGTTTTACCTTTTGTCGCACCGACAAAGCTTGGACCTACAACACTTGACAAAAATAATGTACTACATAACAATAATGAAATTTTTTTAGATAAATCTTTTTTCATAATAATCCCTCCAGAGTTTTATTATACAACTTCTAATTAAAATTTCTCATTAATTTATTCTTTACAAAAAAATCACTTAAAAATTTGCAAACATTATTTTGAATTAATCGTGAGAGTTTTAATTTTTAATCACAAACATTTAATACCTATAAATTAAATAAGGAAGAGCTTAAAAGCTCCTCCTTTAAACAAATATTTTAACCTAAACGTCTTTTTAAGTTTTTTTGTGCCTAATTTTCAAGTTGAATTTGCGTGAAAAACTTATATGGAAAACTTCATGTATACAGATACTTCCTGTACACCAATTTTAAACTAAAGTCTTTGTAAAAACACATTTGTACGGTATTTTTATTAACTTTTTAACCAAACCAACCTAATTTTGTTTATTTTTAAACGCCGCAGCAATATTATTCAAAAAACCTCTACCATATTCTGCTTCTAATTGGGCTGTCGTCATTGGTCTAATCTAATTTTATCTTTTCAAGTAGTCTTTATCTAGAGTTTTTATTATCAATCTGTCCACATTTCGGTCCCTGTTCCTCTTAGATCAGGTAATTGACCTAATGATCTTTACTGATTCATTGCTCTCGATTTTTTGAATGCGTCTATTTTTTATTTCATTCTTGATGACGCATTCCGTACTGCTTGTTCTAACTCTTCAATTCTTCGTTTCGCTGCTGCTAATTCAGCTTCCAATCGTTTTGATTTTTCTTCAGCTTTTTTTAATTCATCTGCTTCTTGCTGAATCAGTTGATTGAACTGATCTCTAAGCGTGTCTATTTCTACTTTCATTTGTGATGACAATTGCATCACTTTTTCTCTTGCTTTTTCTAACTCTTTAGCTTTTTGCTGCACTGCTTCTCTTGCTTCTTCAGCTTCTCTTTGAGCTTGCTGTGCTGCTTCTTCAGCTTTTTTTAATTCGGCTTGAGATTGTTTTGATTTTTCTTTCAATGCGTCATCTTCTTGCTGCGTTGCTTCGTTAGCTTTTTCTAACTCTTCAGCTCTTTGTTGCGCTGTTTCTCTTGCTTTTTCAGCTTCTTCTTTAGCTCTCTTCGCTTCTGCTAATTCAGCTTCCAATCGTTTTGATTTTTCTTCAGCTTCTCTTTGAGCTTGCTGTGTTGCTTTTTCAGCTGCTTTGTC
>CABUYS010000088.1 GCA_902495835.1 uncultured Oscillospiraceae bacterium
ATTTGAATGCCTTTCGAATATCATCATCGCACTTTTCCCTTTTAAATACCCCATAATCTGCGATATGCTATATTTTGGTGGTATTGATAACAGCAAGTTTGTACAGTCTGATATCATGTGTGTTTTTTAGCTCTGTCCCCTTCCATTTGCATATATCTTTTATTATCCTATGTATATTATTTCCTTCCTATATTTTGGAGTAAATACTATATGATACTTGCCTAACCATATGCCACAAACGACACTTTTCTTTTACTTTGATGGCTTGAACTCAATCACTATACTCGAATTAGTATTGTTTACTTAAGTTCTAATCTCACGCACATAGCGCGCGGTTTTTGAACTATGCAAAGCGTAGTTCTTTGAGTTAAAACGTAATAAAAATACATCCACGCGTTACTTGCATGGATGTAAGCTCTATTAATGCACACACTTTTTGCATGGGCCCAAATATGAAACTTTATCTAAAGTGGTTTGAACTGCATTTTTTCCTGCGCAATCTGGGTCATAGTGATATTTTTTCCCATACCTAGGAGCATAGTATATTACTCTGCCGTGGCTGTTGTTTGAATTACTTTTTTTCGACGAACTTTTATTACTGTTAGAAGAATTTTGGGACTGTTTTTTTTGCTGTGCTTGCCTTTGTGCCTCTTGTTTTGCTTTCTCTTCTGCCTCTTCTTGTGCTTTCTTTTCTGCTTGTATTCTCTCGTTATCAACTACTTTAAGTGTAACTTTATTGCTTTCAACCGAGTTTGATTTTGCAAAGATTTCGCAAACGCCTTCACTCAAAGGTTTAATATGTAATGTAATTTTACTTTTATCATCTGTGACATCACTTTTCTCAAGCAACACAATTTTCTCATCTGACGTAAGATATTCTAAATTTTCGATATCGGCATTATTCGGCGACACTTCCAAAACAATATCTTTAATTTCTTTTATATCTATTTCCAGTTCGGATTCATTGAAATTCAAGCTTTCTATTTCAATTTTCTTTTCTTCTTCTGTTTGATTTTCTTCTTGCGAAACTGTTGTTGTATCGGTTTCAATCGGCTCTGCGTCAGATTCTCTTAAAGAAACAAAAACAATGGACATAACTAAAAAAATTATTGGCAAAACAATCGGCGCATACTTAAACTTTTTGAAATTTATTTTTTTATATAATATTGGCAACAGCGCCATTCCGGTTAACATCATAAAAATTCCAGCCGCAATGTCTCCCAAAACTAAACTTCCCAGTCCTGCAATTACAAAAATCGCTCCGAAAATGTATCTTATTACACTAAAAATTTTATAGATATTATTCATATCTTGTTTTACCCCCACTTCGTTATATTATGGTAGTTCCATACAAAAGATAATATCACTATATTCCATAAAATTCAACACAAATCAATAAAAATATTGTCATTTTAGACTTTGAAATTGACTTTCATAAATTAAAACACAGTAATACCATGTAATAGTTTAAAAATGTACAAAAAATCTATCAAACTAAATCTTCTTCACTGCCACTTAAAAAAATTCCATTATTTTATATATTTTTCAATAGCTCGACTTATTTAACACCTAAAGCTAAAATTTTTGAAATTTAAAGATAAAATTCAATAATATAAACAAGCTATAACTTCAAATAATAGACGTGGTATGAAAAATCCTGAGGGTATAAAAGTGCCAATTATATCAAGACGGCCGACTTTTGCTGTATTCAAGCCGAAGAGGACTGATTACTCGTTCCCCTTAAAAAAGGGTTTACATTTTAAGTTTGTCCATAATTTAGTCTTCTTTTTCTTGCTCTCTAATATATTTCTGTATTGTCGCAGTGTTTAATTCCAATGTCTGTTTACAAATTTATACTTTAAATTTGAGTGTCTTACAAATATTATCGCACTTTTTCCTTTTAAATATCCCATAATTTGCAATACGCTATATTTTGTTGATATTGATAGTAAACAATCTGACATCATATGTTCTTCTACTATTTCTATTCCTTTCCATCTGCATAATTTTTTTATTATCTTCTGTACATTATTTTTCTCCTATATTTTGGAGTAAATACTATATGATACTTGCATAACCATGTTATAGACTTTGTGCCACAAATGACACTTTTCTTTTACTTTGATGGCTTGAACTTAATCACTATACTCGAATTGGCGTTGTTTTATTTAAGTTTTAATCTCACGCGCATAGCGAGGGGTTTGTAATGCGCCAAGCGTAGTCTTTTTGGTTAAAGTGTAATAAAAATCTTCGGTAAGCCAAAAACTTACCGAAGACTCTTTTTTCGTTTACAGATTAATTTACAGCGTCTTTAAGCGCTTTTCCTGCTTTGAAAGCCGGTGTATTGGATGCCGGAATTTTAATGGGATTTCCTGTACGTGGATCACGTCCTGTGCGTTCTGCACGTTCACGAGTTTCAAAAGTTCCAAATCCAACCAATTGGACTTTTTCTTTTTCAGAAAGAGCTTCTGTTACTGTGTCGATAAAAGCGGTTAATGCTTTTTCGGCGTCTTTTTTTGTAAGCTCACCTTTCTCTGAAATCTTTGCTACGAGTTCGGCTCTGTTCATATATGTATAACCTCCGTGTTTTTTCAGCGTCTATTCAACGCTGTTACTACATAACCGGTTTTGTGTTTTTACAGTTTTAACCGGCATGTAAAAAATATTACTATACTTTATTTTTATTTTCAAGCGATATTTTATACAAAAACTCATCTTTGAATCTTTCACATGAATCATACAGTGCACTTTCCGCGTCAACATTAATAAGACGAGATATCTCGGTTACAGAAAACAGTAGATCTCCAAGCTCTTTTTCATAGTCGTCCCGTCGTCCGTTAAGAATTAAAGTTTCCAAATAATGAAGTCTTTCAAAAGCTTCATTTAATGCTTCTTCAACTGAAAAAAGTCCATATCCTGCTCTGGCGGCGCGTCCTTGAACTTTTTCTGTACGCATTAAAGCGGGAAGTATTTTAGAAACATTTTTAATACTTTCCGCAGGCGTCTCGGGTCGAGAGCGAACTTTTGTATTTAAATAAGTCCGTTCACGAGGTTTCATTTCGTAAACTTTTTTAGAAGAATCTCTTTGAGATGAAAATTCTGAAAAAATGTGAGGATGCCTAAGCATCGTTTTTCTACATATCTGGTCGACTACATCTTCAAATGAAAAATTATCTTCATCTTCTTCTATGCTGCAATGAAAAGCTATCTGAAGAAGTAAATCTCCCAATTCTTCTTTAAGCATATCGCTGTCACTTAAATCAATTGCCTCAATAGCTTCATAAGCTTCTTCAATCAAATTTGACCTTATACTCGAATGAGTCTGAACTCTGTCCCAAGGACATCCTTTGGGCGAGCGCAAAACATTTACAATATCCAAAAAATCTCTTAGTGAATACTTACGTTTATGAACTAATTCCACATTTAACCCTGCTTTCCAGATTGAAATAATATATGGAAAATAATTTAAATTTTGCCATATATTACCATTTTAATCCAATAAACGATATTTTTCAAGTGTTTTCACAATTTTTTTGCATCCGGGAACTGTAGCCAAATCTGATGAACTCAAACAACGTGAAAGCAATAATCCCAAAACATATATAATTCCTGCTATTCCTATGGACAAAATCGTGGCGACTTTGTAATTAACAACATTTTTAAGAAAACCATGTGATGAATACGCAGCCGTCGCACACATTAAACCGCACATCAAAGGTTTTAAAACTACAGACATCCAGTTAATTGTTATGCCCGTTTTTTTACAAAGCAAAATAATACTTGTAACGCATACAAAAACATAACACACCAGTGTTCCTATTCCTGCTCCCTGAACATTTATTTCGGGAATACCTACTAAAACATAATTTAGTCCTATTTTTATAATCATTCCAACAGTAAGAATTTTTAGCGGCAAATCAGCTCGACCAATAGCTTGAAGCATACTGCAAAGAGGCGTACTGATTGAAACAAATATTACTGCAATTGCATATACGCTCATTATTTGAGAAGCAATGCATATTTCTCCGATTTGACTGCTTCTTCCGAAAGTATTGTATATTAAATCCATTATAGGATACGACATGACTGACATTCCTAGCCCTGCTGGGAACGAAACCACAGTAGTCATCTTTAAAATGGTTTCAATATTTTTTCTTATTTTTTCTTTGGTACCGCTAACCCACGCAGCTGTAACATTTGGCAAAGCACTTATTGCCAAGCCTTGAGTTATAGTCGGCAAAAGCATTATTATATTGTTCATATAAACGAAACAGCCGTTTAAAAAAACGTGAGTAGTTCCCTTTTCCACGGTTTCATGAGGTATAAATCCATCGTACATGTTCAGTATAATATGCGGCACTTCGGTCATAAGGTCATAAAGCCTTCTCTGAACAAGCATTGTATCTATTGCTCCCGCAAGATTCATAACTATAGCACCCAAAGCTATAGGAATCGAAATATTCAAAAGCATTTTTATTAGAGTTTTTTTGGGACGTGCTTCTTCTGAATTTTTAAGTTCGGATTCAGTTATTCCGTCACCCGAAATCTTATACTTTATGAATATATAGAGAAATCCGCATACCGCTCCGAGAGTAATTCCCAAAACGGCTCCTGCCGAAGCCCACGGCAAAGTTGCATTATGTGCTGCAACTTCATCTTCGCAAATTCTTCCGAAAACCGTTCCGTGTTTTCTGTACTCATCCATTCCATACTTGACCGCAGCATAAGCTAAAGTCGGTCCGAAAACAACTTTTCCTACGGCTTCAACTATTTCTGAAACCGCAGTTGGTATCATATTTCTTAGTCCTTCGTAATACCCCTTGTAAATTGAAATAAGGCACGCGAAAAACACTGTCGGAGCAAGCATAAACATGGAATATAAAGAATCTGGAGCATTTGTAAACTTAACATAAGCAAAAGACCCCAAAATCATTAATATGCATCCGGTAAAACCTGTAAAAACAAACATCGGTACCGATATTTTATGAATCATTTTTACATCTTTATATCTTCCGAGCGCCATGTCTCCCGAAACCATTCGCGAAATTGCAATAGGAAGTCCTGCTGTTGCCAAAGCGTATATGGGGTTATAAATACTGTAAGCAGAACTGAAATACCCCGAACCTATACCTTCAAGAATATAAGCAAGAGGTATCTTAAATGCCGCTCCCGCAACTTTAACGAGCAGCATTCCTACAGCCATTATCATAGCTCCTGCGGCAAATGATTGGCTTACTTTTTTTGATTTTTGATTTTTTTGATTAATATTCGTCATTGCTTTTTCCTTTACCTAATAAATTTTAAGTCCAAATAAAATTATATCACATTATATTGCAAAATTTATAATTATATGTATTTAAACATAGAGCAGATAATTTAGAGTACTTTTCAAATATTTATTTTGTTGCAAACAAACACAAATAATCGTATTTTCAAAAAAATATTCATCAAAAAAATAAATTTAAAATAAACCTGTTGACATAAATTAAAATTCAAAGTATAATGACTAGTGTGGAAGGGCCATTAGCTCAGTTGGTTAGAGCAACCGGCTCATAACCGGTCGGTCCTAGGTTCGAGTCCTAGATGGCCCACCAAAGTTTAACTCTCATTCGTTTTTCGAGTGGGAGTTTTTTTGTGTGTAAAACCAGGCGAAAGCCCGCGTGGTTAAGTGATAGCTTAAGCGATGTAAGAACGAAATAAAAACTCCTTTTGATGTAGAATATAATAGTGGTCTGGAA
>CABUYS010000089.1 GCA_902495835.1 uncultured Oscillospiraceae bacterium
ATATTATTAAATTGCTCTGCTGAATCTGCGTCTAAATTATTTATAAGCTCTGTTAAATTCGAGAATTGATAAGTGAAATCTTCACTTGTTTGTACAAACTGAGTTGTGACATTACTCTTATATGTTTCAAAGTCTGTAACTTTAGTATAAAGCTCCGAAACCTGCGACATTATGGCTTGACTGTTTTGCTCAAATGCAGAGCTGTTTTCGATTGTTTCGTTGGCAATATCGGTTATACTGCCATTATTTATATATCCACGCTCAACACGGTCAATTCTTGTCACAATATTGTCCGTGTTTTTCTTGTTTTCAAGAACCTTATCCGTAAATGAAAGCGAAGATTTATTAATTTCAATCGTTGTCCCTTGAGGATTTTTCATAGGGATAGAAATTTTCCCGAGTAAATATAAATCATCAATTCCATGAGGCTGACTGTAACAACGAATATATTGTCCTGTCTCAAAAGTCCCAATTTGCTCGTTTGTGAGCTTTAAATCAACAGCTTTAATAGTGATTTCGTTATTAAATTTTATGCTGTCGGCAAGATAGGAAAGAGCCTTAGACTGCAAGTTTTCGGGTTTTGTCACGTCATCCCAATTTACAACTTCATAGATTGCTCCATAATTTTCAGAAAGCGTGGTATTTAAAATATGGTCGCCTGTTTTGACGATTCCCTCTGAAAGTGTAGTGTCGGGCAAACTTTCGATAGTCAAATATTTATCTGTTTCGTTACCATCGGCATCTTTAAGTCTGCTTCCTAGAGGAATAATCCCGGTTTTGATGTCAGCTCCACTTATTCCTTGAGTTAAATTTAAGAGGTTTTGCCCAAACTCGATTTTTTGAGTGCAGACCAGTTTATTTCCGTCTTTGTAACCTGTGTCTGTAAAATCTTCAAGGTAATCAAGCATATTTTCGCCATTTTCTTCTCGCATCACTAAATACCCGCCGTGAGTTTTTAAAAGCCTTGTTGTCAAAACTTCCCATGCACTTAAAAACTCGATGCTGGAGCGTGCAAGATAATTGTTAGGGTCTGTCATTGTAACTTTCCCTAGCTTTATTTTTTGAAAGTCTTTTACTTGCTTGTTATGACACGTCAAAACCCAATTTAAAAAATATTCAATCACATTATCTTTTTCATAATTCAAACCCTCAAATTGCTCATCATTTGGGAAATCAAACGGACGAATAACACTGTCAAGCAAAAAAGCGAGGTTACCCTCGCAAACTATCTTTTTCTCGTTATGGAAGCCAAGTTCTGAACTTATAACCCGACCTTTGAAAATCAGGCTATCATTTCTGTATGAAGTGATGACTGAGCTGAGCTTCAAAATATTATTAAAATACGGATGGTTCGGATGAATTGTAAATGAAAGCTCATCGACTGCATTTAATTCCTTTTTTAATGTTGGATTTTGCACTTGAAACTCTTGAAGCTGCGAATCATAAAGGCAGTAATCGTCGCAAAAAATCGTATATCGCACTAAATTTCACCTTCTTGAAACGTCAGTATTCCCGTGCCATCTGATATAAGTTTATTTGCTCCGCAGGTAAGTTTTATGGCTCGAAGATGCGTTCCCGCACCGTACACTCTGTTATTTATTTTGATTTCAGATTCATTCATAAGGTCAGCAAAAACCGTCATTCTAGAGTTATTTACCGTATTTGTGCCATTTGTGAGGTTAAAAGTCGTGATATTTTGTTTGTATTTATATGCCTCACAATCGCAGGAAATCACGATTTTTCCAAGTTTAGCATTTGAACTATATTCATCTATCGTACATCTGCCAACGTAATAAAAATCCGGCTCAGACCAAGTATAAATTTTCATCTTTTGCCCATGCAGAAACGAAGAAATTATACACACTTTTGCATACCAATCGGATATTTTTTCAATCGTTTCAAAAGTAAATTTCAAAGTACGGTTCTCATACTTTATTTCTCCGAAAAATTCAGACAAATCTAAGCTACCGTCCATACCTTCGACGTTAACGGTGTAAATTTTTGGCTTTGGTGCGCCAATTTCTTGACTTGTTAAAATCACGCCGAAATCAGAAAAGCTACGTTTTGTAACACCTGAATTTATTGACATAAACTTAATTTCATTTATCATCTGCCACGCTCCTTTGAGCTTTGAATTTTGGAAAGTTCGCTATTTATCGGCGGAGCTAATTCCCCGACTAAAACACCTGTGTCAAGGCAAAGTTGACGTTTTTGAAGAGCGGGGATATAGTCTTCTAAAAAATATAGGATTGAATCAAGTTTTTCGGAAATATTTTCGCTTGTGTTCTCAAGTGCAAAACCTAATTTATCCATTAGATTTCTCGCTGTGCTATTTTGACTCGGCTGAGAAGTTTTAATATCAAGTGACGAGCCCGTAGCGTTTATCGCCATATTTAAGTCTGTGCTGAAGTTAGTCGGAATTGCTTTTTTCATTTCCTTTTGGACATCACTCATGGCATTCGTGAAACCCTCACCGAGACCCAAAGCCATATTTTTTCCGACCTCAATTTCAAATACCTTTGACGGAGAATGTATGCCGAGTGCTGATTTCATTCCGTCTAAGATTCCTCTTGCAAATTCTTTTACTTTGCTCGTAATCCAACCGATAGAACCCGAAATTCCATTCCAAATTCCAGATACGATATTACTTCCGATAGAGTGCATTTGACCCGGAATTTCCATGACTTTATTAACTATGCTACTTACCAATTCAGTGGCAGCCGAGCGACCACGATTTACCATATCGGAGCCCCAAGAAATCACCTTTTGAATTGTTTGTGAGAACCAGTTTCCAAGTCTTCCGGGCAAATTTTTGACTGTATTTACTACATTATTTAAAAATTCACTTGCTTTAGTTTTTCCAGTGTTTATCGCATTTGCAAAAAATTCGGTGATTTTATTCATCGTATTTTGCAGCCACTGATTAAATTTCCCCGGCAGCTCGCCTATAAAATTAATGACGTTCGTTACAAACTCCGTTGTTTTGGCGATTCCTGTGTTTACAAGACTTACAAAAAATTCTCCAACTTTTGCCGTTGTTTCAGAAAGCCACGTTCCGATTTGCCCGGGCAAAGCCATAAAAAATGCCACAACTTGATTTATAAACTCAGGTACAGTTACAATTGCAAAATTTAATAAATCCATTCCAAAATTAATAATATGACCAATTGCTTGACCTATAATAAATCCTATTTGATAAGGAAGCTGATTCAGCCATTCTATAACACTTGTAATAAAATTCGGGATAGTTTCTGTGAAAAACAAAACAATCTCATTCCAACCATTTATAAAAAATTCTTTGACCGAGTTTATAAATCCGTCAACAAAATTTCTGAAAACTTCGCAGTTATCGTAAATCAGCTTAAATGCTCCCGCAAAAGGATTTACAAGCATTAAAAGAAGTCCTTGCCAATTGTCTGTTATAAAGCCAATTACCCCGTTAAATGCATTCGGCAGCCACTCGGTAAAAAATGGGGAAATAGCATTCCATGCTGACATACAGGCATTTAAAATCCCATTCCAAAGCGAAGTCCAAAAATTGCGAAAGCCTTCACAGTTGTTCCAAAGTAAAACAAATCCCGCAACAAGGGCGGCAACTGCAGCGACAATCAAACCTATCGGATTTGCGTTCATCGCAGCATTCATGAGCCATTGCGCAGCTGTGACAGTCCCTTGTGCTACGCTCAGTGCCACTTCTTTTATTTTCATCAAATCAAGATTCGATGCGACACTCAAAAGATTACTTCCAAAATCTTTCATTTGCTTTACCGCATCGCCGATTTCTTCCGCAAATTTGACGGTTTTTATCGCAATCATGGTGGTAACAATGGAACCAAGCGAAATTGCCACTAAATCAGAGTGTTCCATGAGCCAAGAAATTAAGCTCATCAGCGGTGGCAGAATATTTGTTATCATATCACTTGCCTTTTCAATTAAAGTTCCCACACTTTCTGAAATTTTATCAAGTGCATCTTTTAATTCGCCGGATTCACTCGCTTTTTGAAAAAATTCAGTAAGTTTGGTAGCTGCCTTTTGTAGCGGCTCTTGAACTTTATCGTAGAGAGTTAAACCCATTTCAGTAAACGTATTTTTAAGAATTTGCACTTTACTTTCGGTGGTTTCATAGCGTTTTTGTGCTTCTTCCGTAAGTGCTGAATTTTCGTTCCAAGCATCGTTTGAGGTCTTGACCGCATCTGTAAAGAGCTCGCTTGCGTTCGATGCACGAAGTAGTGCATCTCTTAGCCTTGTCTCGCTGATTCCCATATCGTCGAGAAATTTTAAAGCGCTTTCGTCTTTGAGGTTTCCAAGTCCTGAAATAAAGGCAGTGAGTGCTCCTGTGGCATCCTCGGCGAAATATCTTTGAAAGTCAGATGTTGACATCCCCGCAGCCTTTGCAAAATACTGTAAATCTTCACTTCCCGTTTCGCAAGCATTCGCCATTTGAATTATCGCTTTTGAAATGGCAGTTCCGCCGCCCTGAGCTTCCAAGCCGAGTGATGATAAAGCCCCTGCAACACCCAAAATGTCGGCTTCCGTCATTCCGACTTGCGACCCTGCAGCTGAGATATTAAGTGCCATGTTCGTGACTTCTGATTCGGTTGTTGCAAAATTATTGCCAAGTGCTACTATTGATGAGCCTAAATTACTAAACTTTTCTTGGCTCATTCCCGTGATGTTGGCAAGGCGGGCGAGAGAAGTCGCAGCTTCATCAGAGCTCATATTCGTTGCCACACCTAAATTCGCCATCGTTTCGGTAAACGTCAAAAGATTTTCATTTTTTATGCCAAGCTGTCCTGCTGATTCAGCAATATTTGCAAGCTCTGAGGCGGTCGTCGGCATAACCTTTGACATATCCCGAAGCCCTTTTTCAAATTCATCAAATTCTTCATCGGTTGCGTTGACAGTCTTTTTAATTCCGGCAAAAGCACTTTCAAATTCGATGCCTGTGCCGACAACCGATTTTGCAAGGTTAACGCATTCACGAGCCAATTTCTTGATTGCATCGGAGATTAAGTTTGCGATAACACCTTTCATGATGGTAAAGCCTTCGCTGAGACTATTTGTTTTTTTGCCCGTGTTATTAAATTCATCGCCCAGTTTTTCCGTTGCGGTTTCAGCTTCGTTTAACTTTTCTTTATTTTCCTTTATATCGCTGTTTAAACTCTTTATTTCTCCGGCAAGTTCTCTAGCCTCTGTGCTGTTTTTACCCTGTTCTAAAACAACATTTTTATACTCGGTTTGCAGTAGACGTAACTTTTCGCCTTGCTCTAAAAGCTTTTGGTTTAGCTTATCAAGCGGGGTCTGCGATTTTTCCATTTCAGAGTTTACAATATTTAAACTATTCTCCATTTTAGAAAGCTCAGCTTCAGCCTTGTTAAGCGACGTTCGCCAATTATTTGTGTGTTTATCGTTTTCACCGTATTTTTCGCTTGATTGCTGAAGTGCTCCCTTTAATGTATCAATTTTTTCCTTTTGCCTTTCGATTTGCTCATTTAAAACTTTACTCTTTGAGGCAAGGGAAGAAGTGGAAGTGTTATTTTTACCAAATTCTGCGGTAACTTTGCTCATCTCAGATGCTAAAACTTTTAAATCTGAATTAATCCCGGAAA
>CABUYS010000090.1 GCA_902495835.1 uncultured Oscillospiraceae bacterium
AAACTAAAGAATATGTAAACCCTTTTAAGGGTGGCAAGTAATCAGTCCTCTTCGGCTTGAACACAGTGAAAGCCAGCCGTCTTGAGATGGCTGGCACTCTTATGCCCTTATAGGGCTGTCCATACCACGTCTTCTAGGCGTGGTCATGATTTTGTTTAAGATTAGAAACTTAGTTTTTTAATGTTAGATTTCTCTTACGGTGTGACTCTTATATTACTGAATAATGAAATTCATACAATAAAATGCATTTGATATTAAATTTAAGCCTGTAGTTAATTTTTGTTTACACCCGTTATTCCGCCTAAACAGCCTGAAATCACCACTATTATCATTTTTGTAAGTGTAGAAAATGTAATGGAATCTCTGACGACTATAAAGCTTGCTATCAAGGTTATAAAAAATAATATAAGGCCCGACATTCCGCCAATTAAAAGCCCGTTTTTGCCCGAACTTTTTCCTGTGACGAATCCTCCTATAAAAGAGCCCAAAGCTGTAATAAATATTGTTATCGGGTATAAATAATCCTGCGGTACGGTTCCTGATTTAACGATTAAAAATGAACTTAACAGCATTAGTGCCGCACATACGGCTATTCCTGAAGTAACGCCCAGGACTATAAATTTTAAAGGACTTTTTTGAGTATTTTTATTTTTCACTGCTGCGTCTCCTTAACATAATTACGGAAGCTTTTTAAAATATAAATATTCACGGATTTTTTTATTATGACAAAATGCGTTTGATTAAATTCATTTTCAAGTTAAAAATATTTTTAAAAAGTATTTTTTTGTATAAATGTGGTTTGTTATCGGTAATTTTAATTTTTTAGATTGTATTTTTCTGATTCGGTAATTGTTTAAAAGTAAGGATAGATCAAAGCGCTTGAATGAATATACAATTTTGCATAAAACTATGCCTATAAATGTTAAAATGTTTTTAAATAATCTGATTTTTTTGAATAATTCATTTCACTTTAATTTTGTGTTTAAAACTACTTGAAAGATGTTTTTTGCAGTATAACAGAATTTTTTTAACAACAAAAACCATGTTCGCAAGTTTTTGCTAAACATGGCTTTTGAATTATTTTTGATTTTCTACTGTTGCTATTGCCCATTTTTTAATTTTTAATTTTTCCGAAGCGGTTTCAATAATTAGTGAATCGGAATCGTTTTTAACACTTACGACTCTGCCGACTATTCCGCCGATTGTTGTAATTTCGTCACCGATTGAAACGGATTTACGCATTTCTTCTTCTTGTTTTCTTCTTTTTTGCTGAGGTCTGAATAAGAAAAGATAAAGTCCTCCTATAACGACAGCATATACTACGAGTGTGCTTAAGAGTTGTCCTGTTACACCTGCGTTTCCAAATAATCCTTGCATAATTTGCAAAACCTCCGAATGTTAATTTGACAATTTATATAACTATATTTAAAATTATATATTAAAAAGAATTTCGTATCAATAAACAGCAATGTTTATCATCGTATTTGCTATAAAATTTGATGTTAAAAAGTTAAAAATGTATAATTCACTAAATAAATTTATAAATAATCAGATTATGCCTTCTAACATATTGTAAAATTTTAAAAGCTGTGGTATAATACTGACTTATGATATAATGCAACTTGGTTTTGCTTAACTAGAGAGGTGAAAATAATGAAAAAAGGCATACATCCGAATTATGTTGAAACAGAGATAAGATGTTCATGCGGAAATGTTATAAGTACAAGGTCCACAGGAAATAACATTACTGTTGAGTCATGCTCCAAATGTCATCCTTTCTTCACAAAACAACAGAGGTTTGTTGATACGGGAGGACGTATCGGAAGATTCAAAAAACGTCAGGAAAGTATAAAAGAAAAGGCTAAAGCCAGAGCTTAAGCATGGTAGAAAATTCAGACCTGAAATGATGGGCGGCGCAATTTATGCGTTGCCTATTGTGTCAATGGGGTGAAAAATTTGTCATCTTTTAACACAATAAAAAATGAAGGATATTTCGAAGAAACGGAAAAACGCTCCAAATTCATTTCATATTGCTTTCCTGTAAATTCAGAGATTCAAGCGGCTGATATCGTAAAAAAAATTAAATCAGATCACCCTGATGCACGGCACCATGTTTATGCGTATTTGATAAACGGTGTATGCGAAAGATATTCCGACGATGGTGAACCGTCGGGAACAGGCGGGTTGCCGATACTTAATGCAATAAAGAGTGCGAATTTAAGTAATGTAATGGTAGTTGTCGTAAGATATTTCGGAGGGATTCTTCTGGGCACAGGAGGCCTCAGAAAAATGTATGGCTCAGGGGCTTCAAACGTTTTAAATAATTGTGAAAGCGTAGAAATGGTACTTTGCAGCCGTATACGTTTAGATGTAGACTACAATATGTACAGCAAATTTATTTCCGTTATTTCGAGGTATGGAGCGAAAATAATTTTTGATAATTACGGTGAAAAGATAAAAATAGAATTTTTAATAAAAAAAGAGTTTGTTGAGAGATTACAAAAAGAACTGTCGGATATTTTTAAAAAAGATAAAGTATTTGAAATTTTAAAAGAAGAATATTATGCTCTTTAATATTAAAGTTTTTTGATTATAAATGTGATAGATTGCATAAAATTTATTATTAACAGTTTGTGATTGAAAGTTTTATATATAAATCAATAAAAAATCGTGCTAAAGGGGCGATTGAATTGAACATAAGAGAAAGTATCGAATTGCATGAACAGGAATGTCTCAGTAAATATGCTTCCGTTTCGAAAAACTCCGTAGGCAGGAAAATTTACGAAAAACCTTGTGAAATTCGCACCGACTACCAGCGTGACCGTGACAGAATAATACACTGTAAATCTTTCAGAAGACTTAAACATAAAACCCAGGTTTTTATTTCCCCGAAAGGCGACCACTACAGGACTCGTTTAACTCATACGCTTGAAGTTTCTCAAATTTCAAGAACTGTTGCAAGAGCTCTTCGTATGAATGAAGATTTGACCGAAGCAATAGCACTAGGGCATGATTTGGGCCATACACCATTCGGTCATGCCGGAGAAGGTGCTTTGAATGGATTGTGTCCGGGAGGATTCAAACACTATGAACAAAGCGTAAGAGTTTTGTCGGTACTTGAAAAAGGCGGTAAAGGCCTTAATCTTACGGAAGAAGTTTTAAACGGAATTTTATGTCACACAAAAGGCCCAGAAGCCTTCACGGCGGAAGGCCGTATAGTTCGTCTTTGCGATAAAATCGCGTACATAAATCACGACATAGAAGATTCGGTAAGAGCGGGAATTATAAAGATAGAAGATTTGCCGAAAGAATTTACCGATGCATGCGGCTTTCAGTATTCCGAGCGAATCAATTCGATGGTTATGTCTGTTGTAAATAACAGTTTCAAGGGCGAAATAAAAATGAGCGAGCAAATGCAAAAAATATTTCAAAATGTTCATAAATTCATGTATTCAAGTGTTTATCTTAACAAAAGGTCTTTTTCGGACGATGAGAAAGTTCCGTTTGTAATAGAGTCGCTTTATAAATATTTTATAAATAATATAGATAAAATTCCGCAATACTTACGTGAAATTGCAGACAGAGAAACACCCGAACGAGCTGTTTGCGATTACATAGCGGGAATGACGGACAGTTTTGCGGCAGATATATTTAAAGAAATATTTCTCCCGAAATCGGTTTGATTTTTTGAAAACATATGAATTTGTGTGAATGCGGGGGTGATGAATGGTGATGCTTTCGGACGAATTTATCTCGGAATTGAAATCTCGTAATGATATTGAAGAAATAGTCGGAGAATATGTAAATTTACAGCGGAAAGGAAAAAATCTTATGGGTATTTGCCCTTTTCATTCCGAGCGAACTCCGTCTTTTTGCGTTTATCCTTCCAACGGTTCTTTTTACTGTTTCGGATGCGGAGCGGGAGGAGACGTAATTACCTTTCTTCGCCTTATAGAACATTATGATTATCTTGAAGCGGTTAAAAATCTTTCCGAAAGAGTCGGAATGGATTTGGAAATAAGCGAAGAAGACAATGCCGTTCACAATAAAAAATTGTTAGTTTATCAAATTAACAGAGAAGCCGCAAAGTTTTATCATTCATGCCTTTTGTCGGCCGAGGGAAAAGAAGCTGTTGAATATTTAAAACGCCGAGGAATCAAAGCTTCAAGTGCAAAACATTTCGGATTGGGATATTCTCCGAAAAACGGTTATGCTCTTGTAGACTATTTAAATAAAAAAGGTTATAATAAAAAAGATATAATATTGTCTGATTTGGCTTTTAAATCTCGAAACGGGAGAGAATTTGACAGATTTCGCAATCGTTTAATGTTTCCGATAATAGATATAAGAGGAAATGTCATAGCTTTCGGAGCAAGAACGATGGGAAACGATATCCCCAAATACATAAACACTTCCGACACACTAGTTTTTAAGAAAAGTTCAAATCTTTTTGCACTTAATTTTGCAAAAAAATCCGGCAAAAACAGTCTGATTTTGACTGAAGGATACATGGATGTTATATCTCTTCACCAGGCGGGATTTACAAACTCCGTGGCAGGACTCGGCACCGCTTTGACTTCCGGTCAGGTAAAGCTTTTAGCAAGAAATGCCGATGAAATATTTATTTGTTATGATTCCGACGAACCGGGAAAAAAAGCAGCGGATAAAGCAATGAAAATGATTCGTCAAAACGGTGTTAACGTAAAAATTTTAACAATACCTAAAGCTAAAGACCCCGATGAATATCTTCGTTCCAACGGTAAGGACGCAGCTTTTAAATTCAAGGAGTTGATTGAAAATTCCAAAAACGATACCGAATACCGCATTTCGCAAATAAAGTCGAAATATGACCTGAATTTCCCCGAAGATAAGATAAAGTACGTAACTCAATGTGCAAAAATTTTATCTGAATGCTACAGCCCCGTGGAAAGAGAAGTTTATGCATTAAAAATAAGTTCGGAAACAGGAATTAATAAATCTTCGATAATGATTTTGATTGATAAAAATTTAAAAAACAAAGATAGAAAAAATCAAAAAAAAGAATTTAAAAATATAGAAAAAATAACATCTGCCGTAAATGATTCCGTAAATCCGGACAAGCGTAGGAATTTGAGAGCGGCAACAGCAGAAGAGGCACTTATTTCCTATATTATAAACAATCCCGATATGGCAAATACTATTTTTTCAAGGCTTTCTCTTGAAAACGTTTCCACAGCGTTTAATAAACGCATTTTGGAAGCTTTAAAAGATTTAAATTCAAAGAAAAAAATTCTCGATATATCAAGTATATCCGAATATGGATTTTCTTTTGAGGAAATAGGGAGGATAACCCGTTTTATTTGCAGTTATAATGCATCTGTCGGTACTTTGTCGGCAGCTGAAGAATATATTGCGATTATAAACGAAGAAGCTCAAAAGAGTAAATTCAGTAATATAGATGAATTACCCGAGAGTGAAGTTTCTCGATACATTAAAAATTTAAATAAAAAGTAGTTTATAAAATCAATTGATGATTTTTGGAAATATAAAGCAGGGAGGCACAAAATGAAAGATATTACATCATCGCCTAAAACGATAGATTCTGTGATAAAAAATTTGGTA
>CABUYS010000091.1 GCA_902495835.1 uncultured Oscillospiraceae bacterium
CTTTGATTAATACCGAAATTTATAGATTTAAAATGTCTGATTTCGGATTAAAAATTCCTAAAGAAAGGTAGTGACGCGGAAATATCAACTTTCAAAAAGTTGTATTTTCCTAAAATTATGTACAAATTAAAAACTCACAGCGGAGCGAAGAAACGCTTTAAAATAACATCTTCAGGCAAAATTTTGAGAGCACACGCAAACAAAAGCCACATCCTCAACAAGAAAACCAGAAAAAGAAAAAGAAACTTAAGAAGCATTGCAGTGGTAGACAAAACAAATACAATGCAGCTTAAAAACTTAATGCCTTACCAATTTTAATTTTTAAATAAAACCATTACTGGAGGTAAATATAATGGCACGTGTAAAAGGTGCAGTCACAACAAGAAACAGAAGAAAAAAAGTTTTAAAATTAGCAAAAGGATACTGGGGAGCCAAGAGTAAACACTTTAAAATGGCTAAACAGGCCGTAATGAAATCCGGAAATTATGCTTACATAGGACGTCGTCAGAAAAAGCGTGATTTCAGAAAACTTTGGATTACAAGAATTTCCGCAGCATGCCGTATGAATGGTATTAATTACTCGACTTTTATGAACGGACTCAAAAAATCCGGAATAAATCTTAACAGAAAAATGCTTTCGGAGATTGCAATTGCAGATTCTGAAGGATTTTCAAAGCTCGTCGAACAAGTCAAATAATTACTTAAATTTATGGAGTTACGCCCGGATATTTTCCGAGCGTAAATTTTTTGTAAAGAAGGATTTTTTATAAATGATTTTTGAAATAACAAGCAAAGACAATTTACATATAAAAAGAGCAAAAAAAATATTGGATTCTTCCAAATTCAGGAAACAAGAAAGATGTTTTTTAGTCGAAGGCGTCAGAATGTGCGAAGAAGCTTTTAAAAGCGGAAATAAAATAACCGAAGTTTTTTATACGGAAAAATGTTTTGAAAAATTTTCAGATATTGTATCAAAAATTTCGAAAATTTCCGAAAAAAGCTTTGTCATAAATGAAAAAATATCGAAACTTATATCCGACACCGATACGCCTCAAGGCATATTTTGTATTTGCGAATTTCCTGAAAACACTATGTTTGATATGAATAGTTCGGACAGGATTGTTTTGCTTGAAAATATTCAAAATCCTTCTAATCTCGGCAGCATATTAAGGACATGCGATGCTTTGGGTATAAGGACTGTAGCCGTTTCGCAAGGAAGCTGCGATGTTTATAACTCTAAAGTTTTGCGTGGGAGCATGGGTGCGGTTTTTAGATTGAATATATGTTTTTTTGAGAATACAGCTAAGTTTATTCGGGAACTGCAAGAAGAAAAAGGGTTTAAAATATACGCAACGGTTCCTCATGATGACTCTTTGATTTTGGGCACAACCGATTTCAAAGGAAAATGCGGAATTATATTGGGCAACGAAGGCAACGGTTTGACTCAGGATGCAATAGATGAGTGTTTCGGTAAAATTACTATTCCGATGAATAAACAATCCGAATCGCTTAATGTATCTGTTGCAGCGGGAATTTCGATTTGGGAAATGATTAATCGTGGAGGTGATCTATATGGATAAATACTGGATATGGCTGCAAAATTCCCTTAAGTACGGCAACAATAAAGTAAGAACCGTAAGAATGCTTTATAATAATATAAAAGATTTTTACGATGCAGGAGAAATGGGTTGGCGACTTTGCGGATGTTTTACAAGTAAAGAAATCGAACATTTAAAAAGCAATACTTTGGAAGCCGCCGAGAGAATAATTGAAAAATGTAATAAACTTAATTACGATATAATAACTCCCGACAGTGAATTTTACCCGAAACTTCTTAAAGAAATTCAAAATCCTCCGTGTGTTTTGTACGTCAGAGGAGATGTAAGATGTTTAAATTCCGTAATGCCGATTTCGGTTGTCGGTACACGTGAGGCGACGAGATACGGTAAAGAAATGGCATTTGAAATTGCTCGCGATATGGCCTCAAAAGGAACAGTTGTCATCAGCGGAGGAGCACTAGGAATAGATTCTGCAGCTCACGAAGGGGCTTTAGACGCAGGCGGAAAAACAGTTGCGGTGCTAGGATGCGGAATTAATTATCCGTACCTTTTAAAGAATTCAAAACTAAGAAAAAGAATTTCAGAAATAGGAGCCGTAATTTCGGAATATCCTCCGGATTTTCCGAGCACTCCGTACACATTTCCGATTCGTAACAGAATAGTATCGGGACTTTCTTTGGGTACTCTTGTAATCGAAGCAGGAGAAAAAAGCGGTTCTATCATAACTGCAAATTTGGCAAATGAACAAAACCGCGATGTATTTGTAGTACCGGTCGATGAAAACAGTTCCGTTGCAAAAGGTGCTATAGATCTGATTCGTGACGGAGCACAAGTAGTTACCTGTGCCGAAGATATACTTAATAATTATTGTATAAAAAGCGTTCGTGATATAAAAAATAACAGTTTTTATCCTAAATATCCCAAAGAGAAAAAATTAAATTCGGAAGTTTTTTCTGATTCGGAAAATAACAGTGAAAATTTTTCTGATGATGAATTTAACGAAGAAAATTCTGTGTTTTTCAACCGTACCTTAGAATTGGACAAGGAGTTATATGAAGAAAAAAGCGAAAAAGCTGTAATAAAAAAACATGATAAAAACAAAAACCTTGAAGCCGTTAAAAATGTTTGGGCGGACTATTTAGAAAAAAGTTTTAAAGAGACAGACTACACTCAAACGGTTTCCAAACATAAGAAAAAAGAAAAATCTCACAAAAAAGAATCTAATGACAATAAAAAAAATCAGAAAACTGAAATTATTGAAGGATTATCCGAACAATCCAAAAAAATTTATTTTTTTCTTGAAAAACACGATTCGCATATAGACGATATCAGCCGAGAGCTGAATATTCCTATAAAAAATCTGCTTCCTGCCATTACCGAACTTGAGCTTATGGGACTGGTAAAAGCGTGTTCAGGAAAAATTTATAGTTTAAATATTTAAATAATTGTGTATTTACTTTTTGTTTTGTAGTATATAATTATTCTGATACTTTTTTTATTATGGATGGATAGTTATGAAAAATTTAGTAATTGTAGAATCTCCGGCGAAAGCCAAAACTATAAAAAAATATTTGGGAAAAGGCTACGATGTTGTAGCTTCCATGGGACATGTAAGAGATTTGCCCGAAAAACGATTGGGAGTAGATATCAAAAAGAATTTTGCTCCTAAATATGAAATCATAAAAGGCAAGAAAGAATTTGTTGAAGAATTAAAAAAGAAAGCCGTAAAATTTGACAATGTTTTGCTTGCTACCGACCCCGACCGCGAAGGAGAAGCCATTTCATGGCATTTGGCATATATTTTGGGTTTGGATCTGAGTGATAAAAACAGAGTTACTTTTAATGAAATAACCAAACACGGCGTTGACGCAGGAATAAAATCTTTAAGGACAGTTGACCTTGATTTGGTTGACGCTCAGCAAGCTCGTAGAATTCTAGACAGACTTGTCGGATATAAATTAAGTCCTTTTCTTTCCAAAAAAATTCATAAAGGGCTGTCGGGCGGACGCGTTCAATCCGTTGCTTTAAGAATAATTGCAGACAGGGAAGACGAAATTCGCAAATTTATTCCCAAAGAATACTGGACAATAGATGCTCAGTTTATACCGAAAGGATTAAAAAAATCATTTGGTGCGTCATTTTACGGAAATGAAAAAGAAAAAATCGAAATAAAAAACAAAGAGCAGTCAGATTCTATACTCTCTGAACTTGAAAATTGCGAATACGAAGTTTTTAAAGTAAAAAAAGGAAAACGCAGAAAAAATCCTGCTCCGCCGTTTATAACGTCAACACTTCAACAAGAAGCTTCCCGAAAACTCGGATTTCAAGCCAAACGCACAATGAAAGCCGCTCAAGAGCTTTATGAAGGCGTTGAAGTTGAAAACATGGGCTCAATAGGATTGATTACCTACATGAGAACGGATTCTTTGCGTATATCTGACGACGCTCTAAACGGTGCTCGGGAGTATATTTTGGAAAAATGGGGTAAAAGATATCTTCCCGAAAAAGAAAGAAGATTTAAAACCAAAGCAAACGCTCAAGACGGCCACGAAGCTATCAGACCAACTATGCCTGATATGAGTCCCGAACGAGTAAAAAACAGTCTGAGCAACGACCAGTTTAAAGTCTATAAATTAATTTGGGAGCGGTTTATTGCAAGTCAAATGTCGGTGTGCGTTCAAAGTACCACTCAAGCCGATATAATAGCGTTAGATAAAAACAAAACGAATTCCGATAAGCCAAACTATATCTTTAAAGCTTCGGGATATACTGTTGATTTTGAAGGTTTTACGGTTTTATACACCGAAGGCAAAGATGAAGAACAAGAAAAAGCAAAATCATTACCGGAACTTACCGAAAAAATGCCTTTAAAGCTCAAGGATATGAATTCTTCACAGCATTTCACCGAGCCTCCTGCTCGTTACACTGAAGCATCTCTTATTAAAGCTTTGGAAGAATACGGAATCGGAAGACCTTCAACTTATGCGTCGATAATTTCAACTATTACTTCCCGTGAGTACGTGAAAAGAGAGGGAAAATCCTTAAAGCCCACCGAGCTCGGAGAAGTAGTTACAAAGCTAATGAAAGAACGTTTTCCGAAAATAGTAAATTTGAAATTTACCGCTCAAATGGAAACAGATTTGGACTCTATTGAAGAGGGCAAAAACAATTGGGTGCAAACTTTGGAAAATTTTTACGATGATTTTTCAAAAACTCTCGAAAAAGCAAAAGAAGATATGAAAGATGTAAAAATCACTCTTGAAGAAGACAAAACCGATGAAATCTGTGACAAATGCGGCAAACCCATGGTTGTAAAATACGGAAGATTCGGAAAATTTATAGCTTGTTCCGGTTATCCCGAATGCAAAAATATCAAAAAAATTGTTGACGACATAGGAGTACAGTGTCCAAAATGCGGCGGAAGCGTTATTAAACGCAAAAGTAAAAGAGGAAGAATTTTTTACGGTTGCAATAATTATCCCGATTGTGATTTTGTTTCATGGGATGAGCCCACGCAGGAAAAATGTCCGCAATGCGGTAAGATGTTGTTCAAGAAAAACACAAAAAAGCCTAAACTTTATTGTGCCGATAAAGAGTGCGGCTATGAAAAAACAGAGAGCTGATGATTTTAACACAGCTCCCTCGGTTTTTATTTTTAAATGTTTTAAAATTTATAATTAAAGTTTTTTAAGTAAAGAACTATTTTTTGCATTTGAAAATTTTCAGATGATTAATAGAAAATAATTTTAATTGAAATTTTAAATTTTTTAAAACGCCAATTTTTTATTTTAAATAAATCGTTTAAATGGTTAATGATTAAATACCGTTACATAAAAGCAAATTCAAAAGGAGAAAAACAATGAATGATTCCGTAAGCGTA
>CABUYS010000092.1 GCA_902495835.1 uncultured Oscillospiraceae bacterium
ATGGGCACAGCGATACTTATAGCAAGCAGTGCCGAAAAGCTTGACACCATAATTGAAGGCGGTACAGGAACTGATTCGATGACACTGTGTCAGCCTAAGCAAATGCCTCAAAAATTTGAAAGCGGTACACCTAACATGAGCGGTATATGCGGTCTTAGGGCGGGAGTTGAGTTTGTAAATTCAAAAGGCATAGAAAATATAGCTGCACATGAAAGCAAATTAATTTTATATCTTTATGATAAACTGAAATCCATTAATGGTGTTAAGCTTTATATGCCACGGCCTGATCCTGAATTTTTTGTTCCGCTTCTCAGTTTTAATATTGAGGGGTATATAAGTGATGAAGTAGGAAAAATACTCGACAGAAACGGAATAGAAGTAAGAACGGGTCTGCAGTGTGCACCTTCTGCACACGAATTCGGCGGCACTTCTGAAATCGGAGTTGTAAGAGTAAGCCTTTCGGCATTTAATTCAAAATCAGAAATAGATAAACTAATAGATGTTGTAAGGACAATAAAACCCAGATAAACTTGATATTATATTAAAAAATAAAACTTGATTAATGCAATCATTCTTGCAACTAAAATTAAATATGTTAAAATTAAAGTATTAACTAAAAGAGTTTGTGTTTTACGCGAACCGAAGTTAATACTTTATTTATAAGCTTTATGCGAAAAGAGGCAGAACATGGAATATTTATCCCGAATAGGATTATCAATTCAAAGTCTTATAAGAACTTTTAATATATATGATATTATTGATATTTTGATTGTTGCGTTTTTGATTTATCATCTTATAAAAATTATAAGAGAATCCAGAGCGGGTCAACTAGTAAAGGGTATAGGCATAATACTTGTGGCTTATTTTTTATCGTGTCAGCTGCATTTTAGGATGCTTAGCACAATACTTAACAATTTTTTTCAATTCAGTATATTTGGACTCTTGATTGTATTTCAGCCCGAACTTAGACGAGCTCTTGAACAACTCGGTCGAAGTGATATAAGGGAATATTGGTATTTTGGGAACTCCAAAAGCGATGAAGATGCGTATAGTCGTACTTACAGGGATTTGATAAATATAGTTTCCGATTCGGTAGTGTCGCTTTGTGACGAAAAAATGGGAGCATTAATAGTTTTTGAACGCAAAACCAAATTAGGTGAAATTATAGATACAGGAACTATTGTAAAGTCTAAACCGTCGGTTCCTCTTATATGTAATATATTTTTTAATAAAGCTCCGCTGCACGATGGTGCTCTCATCATAAGAGACGGCATGCTTTACGCAGGAGGATGTATTCTTCCGCTTACGAAAAGCAATCGTTTAAAACGCGAGCTTGGAACTAGGCACAGAGCAGCAGTGGGAGTCAGCGAAAATTCTGACGCCGTGGCGGTTGTTGTATCCGAAGAAACAGGGAAGGTTTCCATAGCTGTAAATGGCACTTTAAAAACGTATGAAAGCATGGAATTTTTCAAAAAAGATTTAGAAAAACTTTTACTTGATTACAGAACAAGGAGAAAGTATAAAAGCGTGATATCTTCCTTTAGGAAGGCGGTAAAAAATGATTAATTTGAATTTTGAACGTATAAAAAACAGAATAAGAAAAATAAACGTAAACAAATTGTTTTACAATAATAAATTTGTAGCTGTTTTTTCTTTTATAATGTCAGTTATAATATGGACAACAGTATCTTCAAACAGTACCGAAAGCATACCTGTAACTATTTCGGATATTCCTGTTGACATTCAGCTTTCAGAAAGTGCGGTTCAAGACGGTTTAAAAGTTTTCAGCGGCCATGATATCACCGCTCGTGTTGAAATTACGGGAAATCGTCTTGTTGTAGGACAAGTTACAAAAGATAACATACAAATCTCTGCTTCGCAGGCAGCAAGCACAATAATTTCTCCGGGGAATTATACTTTGGAGCTTTCTGCGAAAAAAGTGGGCATTTTAAAAGATTACGAAATAGTGTCAGATGTTAAACCTTCGGTCATAACGGTTATGGTTGACAGGTACAGAGAATCTGAATTTGATATCGAACCTGAAATAAATTTCACTTCCAAGCCCGGTTATTTTGTGGGAAATACTGTGCTTTCGTCTCAAAAAGTTACTTTGTCAGGCCCTGAAACCGAAGTTTCAAAAATAAAAAAGGTCAAAGTACTTAGCAATATTCCGGGAGAAATAGATTCTTCCATCACACTGAAACTACCGATAATAATGTACGACGCATATGATAAAGCTATTACCAGTGAAACTATTTCCGCCAGTGTAAGTGAAGTAGAAGCAAGCATTCCGATTTTAATGAAGAAAGAGATTGAAATTATACCTGATTTTTCAAATTTACCTTCAGGAATGACTTCAAAAAAAGAATACCCCGAAATTTCAAGAGTTATTCCTGATAAGCTGGAAATAGCAGGACCTGAAGACGTTGTTTCTGCTTTGAAAAGTATTAAACTCGATGCGATAGATTTTAACAAAGTAAACATCCAAAATTCAAAATTTACTCTTCCGATAAATTTACCTCAAGGATGCAGGAGTTTAAATAACGTTTATTCGGCAGATGTTAATTTAAATTTATCGCAGTTCAGAGAAAAAGTTCTTAATATAAATCAATTTTCTTTTAAAAATTTACCGAATGGAAAAACAGCCAAAGTATATAACAAAGGTATAAACATTACCGTGTTGGCACCTTTGAATGATATAAATTATACAAAATCCTCAAATATAGTTGCCGAAATTGATTTTGAAGGCAAGGATGATTTTGTAAATTCCATGGAAATGCCGGTAAAACTTTATGTTAAAGATTCGGATACGGCATGGATTTACGGACAATATTATGTTAATGTAAATCTTGAATAAAACAAAAAATCAGAATGGAGAATATGTTAATGAGCAGGCGAAAATCAAGGGAACAAGCGTTTATATTTTTATTTGAAAGCACTTTTGGACTACAAAGTATGGATGAGATAATGACTAATTCGGAGATTGTCAGAGAAGAAAAAGTATATCCGTTTACAAAAGAACTTTTCGAAGGAACGCTTGATAAACAAAATTTATTGGATGAATATATTGAAAAAAATTTAAATGGTTGGAACAAAGATAGACTTTCAAGAACAGCGATTTCTATTTTGAGACTTGCTGTTTTTGAAATGATGTTCGTAGATGACATTCCTTCAAATGTTTCGATTAATGAAGCTGTGGAACTTGCAAAAAAATACAGCACTAAACAGGAGTCTGCATATATTAATGGAGTTCTTGCGTCTATAAGCAAAAGCATATAGATTATCTTTAAAGAAATTAAGGTGACAAATGTAATGACGTCTGTGCAAAGCATAACTGTTTCTCAGCTTAATTCATATGTAAAAGTTTTGCTGGATTCAGACCAAAATCTTAATAATTTATACGTAAGCGGAGAAATATCTAATTTCAAAAGGCATTATTCAAGCGGACATTTATATTTTTCTCTTAAAGATGAAAAAAGTGTAGTTAAAGCCGTTATGTTTTCGGGTGATGCCTGCAGATTAAAATTTGATGTTTACGACGGAATGAAAGTTATTGTTCGAGGAAAAATCTCTTCTTATGAGCCTTCAGGGCAATATCAAATTTATGTGTATGATATTTTTCCGCAGGGAATAGGTGAACTTTACACAGCTTTTGAGCAATTAAAGTCAAAACTTTATAATGAAGGCCTTTTTGATGAATCTTTAAAAAAGCCGATTCCGAAGTTTCCTAAAAAAATAGGTGTAATTACTTCTAAAACAGGAGCGGTAATTCACGATATAAAAAATGTTTCGAGTAGAAGATATCCCCTTTGCGAAATTGTATTATACCCGGTTGAAGTTCAGGGAGAAAAAGCTTCCGGTCAAATAGTTAAGGCGATAAAATATTTTAATGAATCTTCCGATGTCGATACTTTGATATTGGGACGCGGCGGAGGTTCGCTAGAAGAATTGTGGGCTTTTAACAAAGAAGAAGTTGCACGTGCGGTATTTGACTCTAGAATACCGATTATTTCGGCTGTAGGTCACGAAACAGATGTTACCATATGCGATTTGGTAGCGGATAAACGTGCTTCCACGCCGTCTGTAGCCGCGGAGATGGCAACACCTGATAGATTTGCACTAAGCATGGAGTTAAATAATTTAAAAGGCAGAATTACGAAATCTTTTGATATTAAATGCAAGCAAGAGTTTTACAATTTAATGGTTTTAAGGGATAGATTTAAAAAAATTTCTGTAAATAATACAATAAATACTGTTTCTGAAAATCTTAAAAAATTAAATAATAATCTAAATGATAGTTTTCAAAAGTATTTAAAAGAACAGTGTTTAAGATATGAAGTTTTAAAAAAGAGGCTAAAAGCATGTTCAAATGAATCAGTTTTGAAAAAAGGTTATGCAATGATTTTAAGTGAAGGTTCGTACATAAAAAGCATTAACAGCTTGAAAGACAATTCAGAAATAGAGATTGTGTTACAAGATGGCTCGATAACATGTAAGTTAACAGACATCAAAAGGAGTTAATAAATAATGAGAAAAAGTAAGCTGAGTTTTGAGTCTTCAATGCAGGAACTCGAAGAAATAGTAGATAAACTTGAAAGCGGGGAAGAAAGTTTAGAAAATTCTATTAAACTTTATGAACGCGGAACAGAAATAAGTGCCTACTGTCAGGAAGTATTGGATAATGCTAAGCAAAAAATGACAGTAATAGAAAATCAGCAGTAATTTTTTTGAGGAGAATTAATTTGAGTTTTGAGGATAAATTAATTGGTTATAAAAATTCATTCGAAAGTTTTTTGAAAAATTATTTAGAAAGTTTAAGTGACATAGATGAGGTTTTGCTGCGTTCTATGGAGTATAGTCTTTTTTCGGGAGGAAAAAGAATACGTCCCGTTCTAATGCTTGCGGTTTACGAAGCTTGCGGAGGTAAAAGTTCCGAAGTTTATAAATTCGCATCAGCTATTGAAATGATTCACACATATTCACTTATTCACGACGATTTACCGTGTATGGATAACGATGTAACTCGCCGCGGAATTAGTTGTAACCATATTAAATTCGGAGAAAGTACTGCTCTTTTGGCGGGAGATGCGTTATTAACGCTTGCTTTTGAGATTATTTCTTCCTGTGATTTTAATAAAATTAAACCTGAAAAAACTTTAAAATGCATAGAGATTTTATCACGTCGATCGGGCTGCAAGGGAATGGTAAGCGGACAGTGTATGGATTTAAATCAAAATATACAAAGTAAAGAAGAACTTTTCAAAGTTTATAATTTAAAAACTTCTTGTTTGATTTCTGCATCGACTGAAATTGGAGCTGTTTTAAGCGGTGTTCAAGAAGAAAAAATTTTGGCTTGTAA
>CABUYS010000093.1 GCA_902495835.1 uncultured Oscillospiraceae bacterium
AAATTCAAACTGAAAAGGTTCTAATAATATTCCTGTACTGAAATAAATTCCCTCAAATATGAACATCGCTATACATGATAAAATCAAAACTACATCAAATAAATTCAAGTGTTTGTACAGTAGAATATGATAAAAATTTACTCTTCAAATTCAAACTGAAAAGGTTCTAATAATATTCCTGTACTGAAATAAATTCCTCCCAATACGAACGTCACTCTACATAATAATATTAAAATTTCCTTACACGAAACCAAGTGTTCGTATAAGGGACGTTTGTCTAAGCACTTAGGTATCAGTACAACCGCACGGGTCATTTTATTTTTTTAAAGCGCGTAAAAATATGCAAATCCCTTGAAAAATTTTATATGGAGATAAAAACTTAAACGACAATGTTTCATTTTTTTAGCGTTTGATTTTTAAATGAGCCGAAAAAACTGAAAATTTGAATACAAAATTTATATCTAAACATAAAGAAAGCCCAGTGATACCGGGCTTTGGGTTGTATCAAAAAATACGTCTTATTATGGTGGACACAAAGGGACTCGAACCCTTGACCTCTCGCGTGTGAGGCGACCGCTCTAACCAGCTGAGCTATGCGTCCGGATTATCAACAAATTAGTTTAAAAGCTCTCCTCTTAGATACTTTATACCAATAGCACAGCAACCCTCGGATTTCACTAGTTCAGAACCTGGAAAATTATTATAAACTTTTAAAGCTTCATCGAAAGATTCGGCAAAAGGAATCATGTTCTTAAATCCTTCAGCATCTAGCATATCTTCAAAACTTTTGTAAAAATTCAAATAAGTTATTTTTACCACAACAAATTCGCCTGAAGCCTGAAACAACAGCTCTTCTCCTATCTTGAATCCTCTGATATAATCAGATACAACTCTTCCGTCGGCCTTTTTACTGCCGTCAATTATGCATTTGAAAAGAGGGATATCGGCATTATTTATGGATTTTAATTTGTACATACCATTCACCTGAAAATAATTAAATCAGTAATCAAAAAAAGAAATGCTTTCAAAGTAAAATTCAAACCTGAACTATAAAAATTTATAAAAGGCAACCAAATAAACTAATTCTTTAGTTAAAACATACATTCAAAAAAGCTATACCAAATTCATTGTTTCAAAAGCCTAAAACATTTTAAGAGTAGGATTTTGACTTGAATTCTCTACTTAAAGAAACATAACTTCTTTGAATTTACATTTTACACATAAAAATTTTTACTTCAAGTTCACATTATAAACCGGTTACTAATACAATAGCTACAGCCTCAGTAATAAAAAATTTAAAAAACGCTTTCAAAGTAAAATTCAAATATGAACCATAAAAATTTATAAAAGACAAACAAATAAACCAGTTCTTTAGTTAAAACATACATTCAAAAAAGCTATACCAAATTCATTGTTTCAAAAGCCTAAAACATTTTAAGAGTAGGATTTTGACTTAGATTCTCTACTTAAAGAAACATAACTTCCTTGAATTTACATTTTACACATACAAATTCTTACTTCAAGTTCACAATATAAATCTATTACTAATACAATAGCCACGGTCAAGGTATTTAAAAACATCTCAACCACAGCTATACTAAATGTAAAGACTATATAGAAGCACTCATAAAACTAACACACAACTTTGCTATGCAATGTATTACCAAAATAATACTTGCATCTAAACCTTATTTAAACAAACAATTGGTGACCCGGACGAGAATCGAACTCGTGTTACCGCCGTGAAAGGGCGGTGTCTTAACCGCTTGACCACCGGGCCGAATTTAAATAACTGGTAGCGGCAGATGGATTCGAACCATCGACACTCCGGGTATGAACCGAATGCTCTAGCCAACTGAGCTATGCCGCCATCGTCGCAACCACAAAACACATATATTTATGTATTCACAATGCTCTATCATTATATCACTACTCTGATAATTTTGTCAAGAAAAAAATAAAAATAAATAAAAAAATATTTTAAGCAATGTAAACTAAAATTTACCCCAAAATTCCCCCTATAACAAAGTTTGAAAGCAAAAATCCCTTTTTAGTGAGGCGTATTCCGTTTTTATCCGAAATCAACAAACCAAATCCAACATATTTCTCAGCGTTATTTAAATACTTTTGAGGAATATCTTTCCCAAATTTTTTCTTGAATTTTTCAAAATTAAGTCCTTCTGAAAGTCTCATTCTTAGCATTATGTATTCAATTTCAGGCTCAAATTTTCCCTCTCGGTGCGTTTGAGGACATTCTACAAAATCTTTTAAAGAATTTTTGTAATAAAACCTTTGTCCCCCAAACAATGAATGTGCCGACGGCCCGATTCCGATATATTCTTCCAAATTCCAGTATTTTAAGTTGTGTTTGCTTTCAAAATTTGGCACGGAAAAATTCGACACTTCATACTGATGATATCCTTTTTTAGACAAATAATCCACAGCAAATTCGTAAATTTCGGCGCTTTCGTCATCACTCGGCAAATTCAAATTATTACGATTAATATAAAATTTTGTACCTTTTTCAATCTTGAGGAGGTATGCGGAAACATGTTTAATTTCGTTTTCGGTGCAAAAATCAACAAAATTTTTAACGCTTTCCTTAGTCTGATACGGAATTCCAAGCATTAAATCCAGCGAAATATTTTTTATACCTGCATTTTTTAACGACTTCACGGTCATAACAATATCGTTTTTTCCGTGTCGTCTTCCCAAAGATTTAAGCTCCTTTTCTGAAAAAGACTGAGCTCCTACAGACACTCGGTTTACTCCGAATTTTTTAAGCTCTTCAAAATCCATCGCCTCATAATCGGCAGGGTTGATTTCTATGGTTATTTCGGGCTCGGAAACTTTAAAATTTTTATATATACACTTTATTATAAGTCCGATCGTCTCGGTTTCAAGCAAACTTGGAGTTCCTCCGCCGAAATAAATCGTATCAACGGTATTTTTAGAAACCGCTCCCCATTTTTCGATTTCACGGCAAACGGCTTTTGCATAAATTTCGATATTTTTGGGAACAACCGAATAAAAATCACAATACGGACATTTACAAACACAAAAAGGTACATGAATGTAAATCCCCAAATTTTGATTATTCACAATCATACACCCACTTTAAATTTATTTGTAATTATCCTAATTTTTTAATCTTCTTCAAGCTTCAGTACCGACATAAATGCATCTTGAGGAATTTCTACATTTCCGAGTTGACGCATTCTTTTTTTACCTTCTTTTTGCTTTTCAAGAAGCTTCTTTTTACGAGTTATGTCTCCGCCGTAGCATTTTGACAATACATCTTTTCGCATTGCTTTAACTGTTTCTCTGGCAATTATTTTGCCGCCGATTGCCGCTTGAATCGGTACTTCAAAAAGTTGACGAGGAATCTTTTCTTTTAGTTTTTCAACCATTTTTCTTGCTCTGTGATATGCTTTGTCACGGTGAATTATAAATGACAATGCATCCACAACGTCTCCGTTTAACATGATGTCAAGCTTGACCAAATTGGAATCCTCATATCCTGCCAACTCATAATCAAATGATGCATATCCTTTGGTTTTGGATTTTAGCACATCAAAAAAATCGTAAACAATTTCGTTAAGCGGAAGCTTGTAATGAATATCAACTCTGTCGGTATCCATGTATTTCATTCCTACATAAACTCCGCGTCTGTCCTGGCAAAGCTCCATAATCGAACCTATATAATTTGAAGGTGCGTAAATATGAGCATCCGTTATAGGCTCTTGAGCAGACTGAATATTTGCGGGAGAAGGATAATTTGTGGGATTATCCACAAACACAGTAGAGCCGTCGGTTAAATTGATTTTGTAAACAACGCTTGGAGCAGTGGTAATCAAATCAAGGTTATATTCTCTTTCCAAACGTTCTTGTATAATCTCCATATGAAGAAGTCCCAAAAATCCGCATCTAAAACCAAATCCCAAAGCTGTCGATGTTTCGGGTTCGTAAGAAAGAGAAGCGTCGCTGAGTTTTAATTTTTCAAGAGCGTCTTTTAAATCTCCGTACTTTGAACCGTCCAGAGGGTAAACTCCGCAAAATACCATCGGGCTTACTTCACGGTAACCGGGCAAAGGTTTTTCTGACGGATTGTTTTTAAGAGTTATGGTGTCTCCGACTTTTGCCATGCTGACGGTCTTTATTGAAGCTGCAATATATCCGACTTCACCTGCCGTTAAACAACCCGAAGGCTCCAAATTCGTGGCTTTTGACATACCGCATTCGGTAACCGTAAAGCTCTCGCCGTTAGCCATGAATTTTATAACGTCTCCCGTTTTAACTGTGCCGTCAACAATTCTTACGTAAACGACAACCCCCTTATATGCATCATAATATGAATCAAAAATAAGTGCTTTAAGCGGAGCGTTTTCATCTCCTTTGGGTGCGGGAACGTTCTTTACAATACTTTCCAAAACGTCCTTTACGTTAAGTCCTGTTTTTGCAGATACTCTCGGTGCGTCTTCTGCAGGAATTCCTATTACATCTTCTATTTCACGGCAAACACGTTCGGGTTCAGCGCCGGGCAAATCAATCTTATTTATGACGGGAATTATTTCAAGTCCCGCGTCCAAAGCAAGATATGTATTTGCCAAAGTCTGAGCTTCTATACCTTGAGACGCGTCAACAACTAAAATAGCTCCTTCGCACGCAGCCAAAGACCTCGACACTTCATAGTTAAAGTCTACATGCCCGGGAGTGTCTATAAGGTTAAAAAGATATTCTTTTCCGTCGTCGGCGTTGTAGTAAAGACTCACTGCATGAGATTTTATGGTTATACCGCGTTCTCTTTCCAAATCCATATTGTCAAGAAGTTGATTTTCCATTTCACGCGAAGAAACGGAATCTGTTAATTCTAAAATTCTGTCCGCAAGCGTAGATTTTCCGTGGTCAATGTGAGCAATTATGCTAAAATTTCGTATATTTTCTTTCAATATGGTAATCACTTCCTTTTGTTTAGAAATTATTTATCCGATTTTTAAGATTTTTCGATATTTCACGCAGAGTATTGCATTTGCTTTTGACTAAAAATCATTTTGCAACTTTCCTTAATGAATTTATTCTCCTGATGTTTTTTCTAGAGGCAGTTACGTTACATTTTTCAAAATATTCGAATACAACAGCTAAAATTTCTCGAGAAAATCGCACTTTATTTTCTTTGATTCAAAACTGTTTCCCAATTTTTCTTAAAGAATTTATTCTTCTGATATTTTTTCTAGAGACAGTTGTATTGTATTTCTTAAAAAACCCAACTATCACATCTAAGATTTCCCAAGAAAATCGCACTTTATTTTCTTTGATTCAAAACTGTTTCCCAATTTTTCTTAAAGAATTT
>CABUYS010000094.1 GCA_902495835.1 uncultured Oscillospiraceae bacterium
CAACGAATATGCTATTTAAAAGACAGATTAAAAAGTGATGGGTCTTAAAAATGGCAGCAAAGTTATAGCAGTGGCGTGCGTTCCGAGAGATGATTCAGAAGAAAAATCAGACATTTCAAATCTCGAAGATTCAGAATCGAAAACAGAAGAAACTTCAAATTTTACTGATAATCCAATGGAAAACGAAGAAATAAATTCAGATTTTACTTCTAACAATAATCCGACAGAAGCCTAAGGAGAAATTTTAAATTCTACGGACAGCCCTAATGATAATCAATCAGAATTCAAAGAATAATCTTCAAGCTCTACTAATAACCCGTCAAAAAGCGAAGAATAAAATTTAGAGTCTACTGATAATCCAACAAAAATTGAAGGGTAAAATTCGTAGCCGACGCATTTTTGCGTCGGTATTTGTGTGTGAAAATATTTCAACGAATATGCTATTTAAAAGACAGATTAAAAAGTGATGGGTCTTAAAAATGGCAGCAAAGTTATAGCAGTGGCGTGCGTTCCGAGAGATGATTTGGAAGAAAAATCAGATATTTCAAATTTTGAAGATGCAGAATCGGAAACAGAAGAAGAAAATTTGAATTCTATCGATGACGGGATTGAACCCGAGTAAGAAAATTTTGACCCTAGTAATTCAACAGAGTTAAAAAAGAAACTTTAAATTCCACTGATAACCCCATAGAAGTCAAAGAGTAAAATTCAAATTTTGCCAATAACCTGACTGAAACCGAGGAAAAAAATTTGGGTTCTAATAATAATCAATAGGAAGTCTGAGGAAAAACTTCAGATTTTACAAATGACTTTGAAAAACCACAGAGAATAATTCGATTTCTGATAGTAATCAGGTAGAAATCAAAAAAACTTCAAAATTTACTAATATCTCTGCGGAGTTCGAAAAAAATTTCAAATTCCAACTATAACTTGTTAGAAAACTAAAAATAAAATTTAAATTCTACGAATAGCCTTAATGATAATCAATCAGAAGTCAAAGAATAAGCTTCAGATTCTGCTGATAGCCTGTCAAAAAATGAAAAATAAACTTTAATTTCTACGGACAATTTGTCAGAAAATGAATAAGTAAATTCAGAAAGTTTATTTTTTTCACATTTAAATATCACAAAATCAACTTTCTTAAGTGTTAAAGTGCAGATTCTGCCGGTAATTCAACAAAATTCTAGAAATAAAATTTGGATTCTAATAAATTAATAGAGATCAAAGAATAAATTTGAGATTCTACCAATAATTCGACAGAAACCGAAGAAGAAATTTTAAATTCTACTGATAACCCTGTAGAAGTCGAAGAGTAAATTTTACAGCCGGCGCAAAAATGCGTCGACATTTATGTATAAAAGTACCGCTTCATATTTGTTGATTAAGTGATGTAAAAATAAAAATTCGCTTTTAAAACGATATTTAAGTTATCGGCAATGTTTATCATACCGGGGCAAATTTGGAAAATTACGTTTAATTTTGCTGTTTTTTTAATTCATAAAGTTGACATAAAAACAAATTTAGTTTATACTTAACTAGAGAAATTATAAAAGTATGAATCAAATACTTAAATATGATATTAAAACAGTCCGGGAGGGATACTAATGCTTAGAACTTATCAGCCTAAAAAACTTCACAGAAAAAAAGAACACGGGTTCAGAAAAAGAATGTCTACCCGCAGTGGAATAAAGCTTCTCGCACGCAGAAGAGCAAAAGGAAGAAAAAGATTAAGCTATTAATTAATCAGCGTCAAGCTAACAGTGAGTTTTTTAAAAATAAGACCTTGACGGGTCTTTATTTTTTTGGAGAATTTGAAACAAGGATATGTACTTAGATGAATAAAGATACTGTTATCAGAAAAAACCGCGAATTCAGACGCGCTTATTTAAAAGGTAAATCAGAAGTTTCTCCGAATTTGGTTACATACGTAATAAAAAACAGGTATAAAAAGAACAGAGTGGGAATAACAACGGGCAAAAAAATAGGAAACGCCGTTAAACGAAACAGAGCCAGAAGAGTGATAAAATCAGCTTACTTCGAACTGCAGCAAAAGCTCAAACCCGGGTTTGACATAGTATTTGTAGGGAGAGCAAAAACTACCGTTTCAAAGATGCAGATTGTAAAAAGCGAAATGGAAAGACAATTTTACAAGCTGGGAATTCTAAAATGAAGAATTTGGTTAAAAATTTTGTGCTGAAGAGTATAGTGTTTTATCAAAAGTTTTTGTCTCCGATGAAAAAGCCTTGTTGTAGATTTGTTCCCACCTGCTCGGAGTATGCAAGAGTAGCTGTGGAACGCTTTGGAGTTTGTAAAGGGCTTTTCCTTGCATTTAAAAGAATTTTGCGCTGTAATCCTTTTTGCAAAGGAGGATGCGATTGCGTGCCTGAAAAAAATAAATTTAATTGATGTTAATACAAGTTTTTTGTGATAGAATTTAACTTGTAGTTATAACAATGAAAGCGTTAAAGAGGGCTTTTACTTAAATTTTACACTGCAATCCTTTTTTGCAAAGGAAGGTACGATTTCGTGCCTGAGAAAAATAAATTTAACTGATGTTAATACAGGTTTTTTGTGATAAAATCTAACTTAGAGTTATAGTGATAAAAGCGTTAGAAATAGTTTTTCATTCTTAATCTTTTGCTCGAAATACGCAAGAGTAGTTTTAGAATACATCAGAGTTTGTAAAAGCATTTTCCTTGCGTTTAAAAGGATTTTACGCTGCAATCCTTTTTTGCAAAGGAAGGTACGATTTTGTACCCGAGAAGAATAAATTTAATTGATGTTAATACAATTTTTTTGTGATAAAATTTAACTTGGAGTTATAGTGATAAAAGCGTTAGAAATAGTTTTTTATTTGAGAGCATTATTTTAAATTTACTTTTATTTGCTCGAAGTATGTGAGAGTAGCCGTGGAACGCTTTGGGGTTTGTAAATGGCTTTTCCTTGCGGTTAAGAGAATTTTGCGTTGCAATCCTTTCTGTAAAGGAGGGTACGACTGCGTACCTGAGAAAAATAAATTTAACTGATGTTAATGTAAATCTTTTGTGATAAAATCTAACTTGGAGTTATAGTGATAAAAACGTTAGAAATAGTTTTTCATTCTGAATCCTTTTCTTGAAGTACGCAAAATCAGTTTTAGAATACATCAAAGTTTGTAAAAGCATTTTCCTCACGTTTAAAAGGATTTTACGCTGCAATCCTTTCTGTAAAGGAGGGTACGACTGCGTACCTGAGAAAAATAAATTTAACTGATGTTAATGTCAGTCTTTTGTGATAAAATTTAACTTGGAGTTACAACAACAAAAACGTTAAAAAGGAGTTTTTAGTTTGGGAGCATTATTTAATTTTTTAAGCAGTATATCAGGTTATGTACTTTGGTTTTTCTTTGATGCGGTGAGCAACTACGCTTTGGCGATTACTCTTTTCACATTGGTCTTTAATTTGATAATGATTCCGATGACAATTAAAAGTCAAAAAGCTTCTGCTAAAACTGCAAGGATAAGTATGAAGCAGCAGGAACTTAAGAAAAAATATGAAAAAAATCCTAAAAAATACAACGAAGAAGCAGCTCTGCTTTATGAAAAAGAAGGAGTAAACCCCGTAGGCGGATGCCTTACGAGGCTTTTGCCACTTATAATTTTTATGGGAATCTATGGAACGGTTTCCAATCCGCTTGATAACACGCTGCATATACCTCATGAAAAAACAACTGCAGCGATTGAAGTTTTGAATACTACTCCGGAATTTGAGGGAAAGATTCCAAAAAGGTATGAACAGCTCTATTTGGTAAGACATTTTTCATCCGTCAAAGATAAACTCACAATGTTTAATTCCGAAGAGCTTGCGGATATAGAGGAATACAGTTCGGGATTTAATTTTATGGGACTCGATCTTTTAGATACTCCCAAAGAATCCAATTTTTCTTCGATGCTTTGGATTATACCCGTACTTTGCTTTGTAAGTTCGGCTTTGGCTATGTACATAGGTCAAAAGGCGACAGGTGCACAAAATATGGCAGTAGGATGTTCGAAATACAGCTATTATCTTCCCTTTATATTTACGGCTTATGTTGCATATACCATTCCCGCGGCTGTAGGAACTTACTGGATTGTCAACTCACTTTTGGGATTGGTTCAGACGCTTATATTAAATAAATTTTACAATACATACACAATAAATGCTCATGACGAAGCCGCAAGATTTGCTCTTTTGAAAGTTCAAGAATCAGAAATTGAGGCCAAATAAAGTCTATTAGATTGTATTTAAATAATTGCACCGAATTTAGGATTAAACTTTAAAAATTGGACAAATCTTGATATTTGATCTAGAATAATTCATATATTAAATGTTTTTTGCGTTTTGGGGGATTATATTTTTATGATAAGTGAAGTATTCGTATCAGCCGAAACGATAGCTTTGGCTAAAGAAAAAGCTTGTAAAATGTTAGGTGTAACGGAAGATAAAGTTGAGTTTGAAATCAGACAGTTTCCGTCAAAGAAAGTTTTGGGTATGTTTGGCGGAAAATCCGCACAGATAAAGGCCACTTTGAAAAAGTCCGAAGCCGAGAAAGCTGTTGAATTTTTAAAAGAAATATTTTTCTATATGGGACTTGAAAATCTTAGTGTTGAGATAGTAAGTTCAAATTCCGAAGAGTGCGAGCTGAAAATCGACGGAGACGGCGTCAGATATATACTAGGTCATCACGGAGATACTCTCGACGCGCTTCAGTATATAGTGGGTTTGGCAGCGAATGAAAAAAATACCACAAAACCTTTTTGCAAAGTCCGCCTCGAAGCAGGAGACTACCGTGAAAAACGTAAGAAAACGCTTGAAGCGTTGGCTCAAACTCTTGCTAAAAGGGCTGTCAGTACAGGGAAAAAACAAAGCCTCGAGCCTATGAGAGCGTATGAAAGAAAGATAATACATACTTTCATAAGCACCTTAGACGGAGTAAAATCTTGGTCCGAGGGCGAGAATTCATCAAGGCATATAGTTGTTTCGCCTGTGCGCAGTGATAAGAAAACGATTGAATAAGCGTCTTTGTGCACAAGGAAACTAAGCCATGTGAATTGAGATAGTGCATACATTCATACATCTTAATCAGAGGATAATCGCAGTCAAAGAGTGAAAATTCACTCAAACACACAGTAGTTTAACTTGTATAATGTGATAAGTAAGCTGTTTAAACAGAGTAAAATCACAGTTTAAGTGAAAACTACTCAAGACATATTTTTTCGTGCAAGGATATTAATAGACAAGCCAATGAATATCCCTATGTACAAGAAAACTAAGCCATGTGAATTGAGATAGTGCATACATTCATACATCTTAATC
>CABUYS010000095.1 GCA_902495835.1 uncultured Oscillospiraceae bacterium
CCAAAACCTCCGAAAAAGCTGCTGAAAATATCTCCCAAATCAATGTCAGGTCCGAACGGACTTCCTCCGTAATAACTGTATCCGCCTGAACTGCCGCCACCGCCGTATCCCGGGTCTGTTCCGGCGTGGCCGAATTGGTCGTAACGGGCTTTTTTGGATTTATCTGAAAGTACGTCGTAAGCTTCGTTTACTTCTTTAAATTTTTGCTCTGCACTTTTATCTCCCTGATTAAGGTCGGGGTGATATTTTTTGGCAAGTTTCCTGTAAGCTTTTTTTATTTCATCGTCTGACGCACTTTTATTTATGCCCAATACTTCATAATAATCGCGTTTGTCTGCCAACGGATTCACCTCTTAATCTAAATTAGTTCCCCTGCCCCTTAAGGCAGAGGAACGCAGTTTAAAAATTTTATTTGTTTTCAGGGCTTACATCTTTATAATCCGCATTGTACACATTTTCGGAGCCCTGAGCCGAACCGTTGGATGCCGACTGTTGTCCTGCAGCCTCGCCTTGAGGAGCTGCTTGTTGATAAAGCTTTGTGGAAACGTCGTACATATTCTTTTGAAGTTCTTCCATATCTTTTTTGATGTTGTCGGTATTTCCTGATTTTAATGTTTCGCGAAGTGCGGTAACTTTTTGAGTAAGGTTTTCTTTGTCTGAAGAATCCATTTTGCCTTCGCTGTCTTTAACGAGTTTTTCAACTGCATAACAAAGATTTTCAGCTTCGTTTTTTATGTCTACTTCTTCGCGGCGTTTTTTGTCTTCTGCTGCATAACGTTCTGCGTCTTTAACCGCTCTTTCTATATCTTCTTTTGACATATTGCTGCCTGAACTTATTGTTATGTGTTGTTCTTTGTTGGTAGCACGGTCTTTTGCACTTACGTTAACTATTCCGTTGGCATCTATATCGAATGTGACTTCAATTTGAGGAATTCCTCTCGGAGCAGGAGCAATGCCGTCAAGTCTGAAAAGTCCGAGTTGTTTATTGTCTCTTGCGAATTCACGTTCACCTTGAAGAACGTTGACTTCTACTTGAGTTTGACCGTCTGCTGCGGTTGAAAATACTTGGCTTTTCTTTGTAGGAATAGTTGTATTTCTTTCGATTATCTTAGTCATTACTCCGCCCATGGTTTCGATACCGAGTGAAAGAGGAGTTACATCGAGAAGAAGAAGTCCTTTTACATCTCCACCGAGAACACCGCCTTGAAGTGCCGCTCCGATTGCAACGCATTCGTCGGGGTTAATGCCTTTAAACGGTTCTTTGCCGATAAGTTTTTTAACAGCTTCTTGTACTGCAGGAATTCTTGAAGAACCACCAACCATTAAAACTTTATCGATTTTCGAAATATCGAGTCCCGAATCTTTGAGTGCTTGACGAACCGGTACCATTGTGCTTTCTACCAAATCTCCCGTTAATTCGTTAAATTTGGCTCTGGTTAAAGTGAGGTCTAAGTGTTTCGGGCCTGTTGCGTCTGCTGTTATGAATGGCAAGTTAATAGAAGCTGAAGTCATTCCCGAAAGTTCTATTTTAGCTTTTTCTGCTGCTTCTTTTAAACGTTGCATTGCCATTTTATCGGATTTGAGGTCTATTCCGTTTTCAGCTTTGAACGAAGAAACCATCCAGTCAACTATTCTTGCGTCGAAATCATCTCCGCCAAGACGGTTGTTTCCCGCGGTTGCCAAAACTTCTTGTACGCCGTCTCCCATTTCTATTATTGAAACGTCGAATGTACCGCCGCCCAAGTCATATACGAGAACTTTTTGATCGTTTTCTTTATCAATACCATATGAAAGTGCTGCTGCTGTCGGTTCGTTGATTATACGTTTAACTTCCATTCCTGCGATTTTTCCGGCGTCTTTTGTTGCTTGACGTTGAGCATCTGTAAAGTATGCAGGTACGGTTATTACCGCTTCGGTTACTTTGTCGCCTAAATAGCTTTCTGCATCGGATTTAAGCTTTTGAAGAATCATAGCTGAAATTTCTTGAGGAGTATAAGATTTTCCGTCAATGGTTACTTTGTAATCGGTTCCCATTTCTCTTTTTATTGAACTTACCGTTCTGTCGGGGTTCGTTATTGCCTGACGTTTTGCAACTTGGCCTACCATTCTTTCGCCTGTTTTTGAGAAAGCTACCACGGAAGGAGTTGTTCTTGCACCTTCTGCGTTAGGAATTACTACCGGTTCTCCTCCTTCGATAACCGATACGCATGAGTTTGTTGTACCTAAGTCTATACCTATAATTTTTGCCATAATAAATTCCTCCAATTATTTATTTATATTTTTTTGTTTTATTTTTAATTTGTTACTTCAACCATGGCGTGTCTTATTATTCTATCGCCGATTCTATAGCCTTTTTGATATACGGTTGAAATAAAATTTTGCCTTTCTTCATCAGTGTCTTTATGAGCTATGGCATTGTGGATGTTCGGATCGAAATCATCTCCGCAATCCCCGAAGGCTTCCACCCTTAGATTTTTAAAAGCTGAATCAATTTGATTCTTAAGAAGATTTATTCCTTTTTTGTACTCTTCGTCACGGTCTTCCGATGATTTAATTGCCGCATCAAGACTGTCGGCAATCGGTAAAATACTCAAAATCGTAAGTGCGGACGCATCGGAATAAATGGATTCTTTTTCGCGTTCGGAACGCTTTCTGAAATTGTCGTACTCCGCAGCGGTACGCAAAAGCAATTGTTTTGTTTCTTCCAGTTCTTTCTTTAAATTTTCTGATTCTTCTTGATTTTTGCTCTCTTCGGGTTTATTTTCCGAATTACAGCTCTTTTTGCAATTGCATTCTTTTTCTTCGCGGTTTTTTTCGTGTTTTTCTTTTAAACCCACGTATGAATCCCCTTTCATAAAATAAACTAAATCAATAAACTAATTATTTTCAAGTATTCTTCCGAGCAAAACTCCCACAAGTGTCGAAACGTATTCGAGTTTAGAAGCTACCAGTCCATAGTCCATTCTGGTAGGACCTATAACAGCCGCTATTCCACACTTCTCTCCTACCGAATACTGCGTTAAAACCACACTGGCGGATTTGAGTTCTTCGTAAATATTTTCTTCACCTATTATAAAATCTATGTTTCTTCCCGCATGGCTTAAAAGCCGTAAAACTTTGTCTCTGTTTTCAAGGAAATTAAATATATCCGTTACGGACTCTGTAGTAACATCGGGAATTGAAAGAAGATTTTTTCTCCCGTAAATTTTTATCTCAACTTCACACGCTTCTCTTGCTGCGTCCATCAAAACATCCAAAACAGGAAGAAGTATAAGTGCAGTTTCGGGGTTCCCACCCACAAGAAAATTTACACACTCGGGAGTAATTGATTTTAACAGTTCACCTCTGAATTTTTCATTTAAAATTTTTTCGAGCATTCGGAGTATGTCTTCGGTTAAGTCGTAATCGCATCTGAAAAGCTTATTCTTAACCATTCCGCCCGTAGTCATTAAAACTATCATGGCACTTCGTCTTCCGACTTTTACAAACCGTATATCTCTTACACAGCTCTCTCCCGCCGGAGGAGTGGTTATTACAGCCGTAAAATTCGTGACTTCCGACAAAATTTTCGCAGCTTGCTCCAAAAGACTCTCAGGGTCTGTTGCGGCTATGCTCAGAACGCCGTTTATAAGGTTTTTGTCTTCGCTGAAAAGTGGCTTTTTAGTCATCAATTTGTTAATATATAATCTATATCCCAAATCCGAAGGCACTCTTCCCGAAGAAACATGGGGCTGAAATAAATATCCAAAATTTGCAAGGTCAGCCATTTCACTTCTTATCGTTGCGGAAGAAAATGATGAATTTAAATCCTCGCATACAGCTTTCGAGCCCACCGGATCTCCGGTAGAAACATATCTGTCGACTATTGCAGATAAGACTTTAAGCTTACGACTAAGAAGTTCCAGTTTATTTCACTCCTGTTTTTTATTTTATTAGCACTCTTGACCTTCGAGTGCCAACTAATTAAACTTTACCACTATTTTTCCTCCCTGTCAATACTTATTTTAAAATTTTTTTATTTTTTTCAGAAAGGTATTTTAACCATGGTAATATTAGCAGTAGACCTCGGAAAAGTCAGAACAGGACTCGCCGTATGCGACAAAAATGAAATTCTTGCCTCTCCAATAGGTACTTTAACCGAAAAAAACGAAGAAATACTTCTTGATAAAATTATCGATAAAATTATCGAATTCAAAGCCGAAACAGTAGTAGTGGGCTTTCCGAAAAACATGGACGGTTCAATCGGAGAAAGTGCTTTAAGAGCTCAAAAATTCGCCGAAACTCTTCAAGAAAAAGCAAATATCCCCGTAAATTTATGGGACGAACGAAAAACAACCGTAACCGCTCACGAATATTTAAACAAAACAAATGTAAGAGGTAAAAAAAGAAAAAGTATAATCGACACTTTAAGCGCATCGATTATACTCGAAAATTATTTGGAATTCAGAAAATCATGTATTAGACAAAACTAAATACATTAACCAAGTCATAAATTTTTACCAAGAGGCTTGTTCGTTTGATTTTTCATAAAGTAAATTTACTTCTCCATGATAATTTTTTAACATAAATATAATTGAATTGTCATCGAGTAGTTCTCCTTCAATGCCATCAACCGAATGCTTGTACCATTTACCGTCTTTATGTTTCACGTAAGCAGTAGTGAAGCAACAATTTTCTTCATCACATATAAAAATAGCTTTCAAATAATAAATGAATTTTCCACACGCAGGAACAATTTTCTTAATTTCTTCACAATTCAATTTTAAAAAATTAGCATTGCTATTCACACAGATACTAAACATACTCATATAATCAAATATAATTTTATTATTAATCTCTGATAATATATCACCAGACACTGAACTTTCTATAGTATGACGTTCGATTTCTTTATCAAGGCCTTCTTTCAAAAACTGTCTCAATTCAATGCACTCGGTTTCATGTCCAAAAATTCCCATATAACGGTCTACACATTCAAAACTTTCCATTATACACTTTTTATCTACCGATCCATTTTTATCCAAAGCACAAAATAAGTTTTTGAGAGCTTTTACTAAATCTGTTTCTTTATATTTTTCTAAAAGTCCATTAATTTTTGAATTCGGATCTCTCGATACCATATAACATTCCAAAATTCTACGCGAAGTTTCTAATGGTACCTTGATATTCTGTGTTTTAAAAATTTCTCTGAATAAAGCAAAAACTCCACCGACTGCAACTACTGCTGCTGCGGCACCTCCTGCTGCTATTGCCGCTCCTTTTGCTAATTCCTTTTTAGTTGACTTATCGTTTGGTTTCTCACTCTTTGCACTTGTGGAATCGC
>CABUYS010000096.1 GCA_902495835.1 uncultured Oscillospiraceae bacterium
AATACTTAGAATCAGAACGTTCAAAAATTGAGCAAATGGGTTCTGTACCCATAAGTCTTCGATTTAAAGGAGAAATAGAAGATAAGAAGGAAAGATTACAGGAATTAAGGGAAGAATTAGAACGTGCAAAGCGTGGAGACGAATCAGTTGGTGATGTTCAAAAATTGATACGTAATAAACTGGTTTTAAGGAAATCAGTAGAAGAATTTAAACGTGATTTCAAACACGACTTAGATGATATCACATATAGAATGGTTAGTGATCTATGTGGTGATACAGAAAAGTTGAAAGATGATATTTCTAGTGAAAATTTTGCGAATAAATGGATTTTTATGTTTTTAAAATCAATTGAATTGTATCATCTGAGTGGTATTGATAAATATTGTTTAATTGTGGCGGCTGACGATATAATGGGTAAAACAAGAGATATGAAAGATATCCAGCTTCGTATAATGGCATCTTTAGTAAGTCGTATGGAAAGATTTAATATGTCATGCAACACTTCTTTGGTTAATGGCATAAATCTTAGCCAACTTGTTTCAACTTACAGAGAATTGGCAGAATTAGAAGGTAGTTCTTCTGTCGAAGATCGTAAACTTGCTGAAGAAATATTGGGTAAATTTTTCAATGGAGGAAAAATTCCTGAAGTTAATGAAAAAGTAGTGTTAGATATAGTGAATGCTATGGAATCAGTAAAATAACGTGCTATTTCCTAAGAGTTTTGATAGAGCAAAAATAGTGCATTTAAAGTAATTTAATTTCGTGTGGAACACTTCACATGAAGTAAAGTTTTAAATGAATTAATTAATGCAAAGCGCTTGGAGAAGTATAAATTCGTTTTTGGATGAAATTAAAAATTTTCTCACAAACGTCTGTTTATATCACTTTTTGGAATCATTTATTTCTACATATAATTAAACTCAATCGATTTAAAAAACGATTGAGTTTTTTTATGATATATTTTAATCAAATAAAATGTTGAAGATAATTTTTATAATTTATTAAATGTCCTAAAAATGATATTGAATTATAATTAACAATAAAAATATGTTAAAAAAAGAAAACAATTAATTTTCTTAAGTTTAAGCAGAGAAAAATTAATTGTTTTTATATTATGTTTTTATAATCTTTATGAGAAATTCATGTTTGAAAATTTAGTGACGGTTCGTCAAATTCGCATTCGCGGTAATATTCTTTTGTTTCGTTGTTTCGAATGACTGCAGATTTATTTTTTTCGAGCAATTTTGTAATGGCATAAATATCAATCCAAATTTCATTGTTACATTCTTTTTGGGATTCGTCGAAGATAAGCTGCAGACCCCAGTGCAAGTGGTTTTCTTTTATGTTGTTTACATTTTCTTTGGTGCTGTAGCCTGTTCTTCCCACATAACCTATTACGTCTCCGGCTTTTACTGTCGCTCCTTCTTTTAAATCCGTATGAAAAGGTTTGTTTTGACGCAAATGAGCATAGTAATAGTATCTTTTTTTATCGAAACTTCTTATTCCAACTCTCCAACCGCCGTATTGATTCCAGCCCATAATTTCCACGGTGCCCGATTCTACAGCTATTACGGGTGTTCCTATAGCTGCCATCATATCGTGGCCCAAATGAGGCCTTGAATATCCGTATGAACGCGATGCTCCGAAATCATCATAGTGGCAAAACGGAAAAGTTTTAGCTATTGGAGAAAATGCTTTTAATCCGTAAACTTCTTCCCAAGGGGATTCTTCATTTTCTTTTTTTGGCTTTCGTTTGATTTTGTAATTTCCCAAAAATTCACTTAAAACCGCACTGTAGACTTCATTATAGTAATTGTAGTTTTTGGAATTCCCTGCGATTTTTTCGGCAGGGGTTTTTTCTTTTAATTTTTTTATGATTTCATCCATATCTTTTTCTTTGTACTTTTTAAAATCTCCCCCGTACTTTGTTCCTAAACAGGCCAAAACTTCAATCCAGTTGATTTTAATTTCTTCTCCGTGGGATTTTATATCTTCACGCATAGCTTTGTCTAGCGCTTCATAAGAAGGATTAAATTCAGCGTATTTTATGAAATTTTTGTTTTCGTGCGCCCCTACCATCAATTTTATGCCTCTGAAAAAAGTAAACGCAAATAATCCTACTGTAACAAAAGCAGCTAAAGTCCATATGTGTTGTTTTTTTAATCTTATTACAAACAAATTTTTCATCTCCTGAGTTAATAAACTTTTTAATTATATGAACAAATGATTTATAAAATACAAGTTAATCAAAATAGGATTTTAAAAGAGTGATTTTTATAGGTTTTAATGAGCTAATTTCATAACAAAAATTGTTATTTGGAATTTACTGTTTCAATGATTATTAAATAACTCAATTTTTTAATAAATATAATTTTCAAGATATATTTATAAAGAAAAACTCCCGGTAATAATTTACCGAGAGTTTGTGGCAAATAATTGATTTATAAAATACAAGTTAATCAAAATAGGGTTTAAAAAAGTGGCTTTCATAGGTTTTAATGAGCTAATTGCACAACAAAAATCGTTATTTGGAATTTACTGTTCTAATGATTATTAAATAACTCAATTTTTTAATAAATATAATTTTCAAGATATATTTATAAAGAAAAACTCCCGGTACTAATTTACCGAGAGTTTGTGGCAAATAATTGAAACAAAGTTACAAACTTAAATCTGTTTTTTAAATCTTATTTAATTATTCTGTTTCAGCTATATCTTTAGATTCAACACTGTATTCTTCGTTAGTATTGCTTCCTGATTTGAAGGGAGTGACTTCAAAATCTTACTGTATTTCAATTGCCCCCACAGGGCATACATTGCACGCTTCGACAGCTTTACTTTCTGATTCGGGAGAAACTTCTTCAAAACAGCATTCGGATTTTCCGTCTTCATTCATCTTGAATAATTCATCAGAAACGGCTACACACATTTCGCATCCAATGCAAGTTTCTTGATTTACTGTGACTTTCATAATATCATCCTTTTCAAATTTTTAGTTTCACTTAAACATTATATATAAAACCATATTTGTTGGCAATAATATTTATTACGGAATTTCGAATTTACTTAAATTATATAAAATTTATGGAATAAAAAACAATATTAGGAATATTTCACTCAAAACTCCTCAAAATAAAATTATAATCAATGAAATATAATTTTGTATTAAATAAATTCAATAATTTTATTGATTTATGAAATCTAATTAATTTGAAGAAAGGAGAATAATTGATGAAAGCTACAGGCATTGTCCGGCGTATAGACGAGCTTGGCCGAATTGTTGTGCCAAAAGAAATTCGCCGTACTTTAAGAATTCGTGAAGGAGATCCGCTTGAAATTTATACAGATTCTTCCGGTTCGGTTATATTTAAAAAGTATTCGATAATCGGAGAAATGTCGCAGTTTGCAAATATATACTCCGAAGTTTTGTTCAAGACGCTTAATTTACCGGTTTTGATATCTGACCGAGATCACATAATAGCTGTTTCGGGCATACCCAGGCGTGAATTCGCGGAAAGGAGAATATCGAAGTTTACGGAAGATTTAATGGAAGCGCGCAAAAGTTTTTCGTGTTATAAAGAAAAGACAACAAAAGCGTTTCCGATAGAAGGAATGGAAAACGAAGCAGCGCTGGTGTTTCCGATAATCGCCGGAGGGGATATATGCGGGAGCATTATAGTGTTTAAAGAAGATAAACCCATGCCACCGGAAGAACTTGCAACTACACTTATAAAAATTTCTGCGGAGTTTATAGGCAAACAAATCGAAGACTAACGAGAAAAAATCCATCTTAAAATAGATGGATTTTTCAATTTTTTAGATATAATATAAATAATTAATTCAAAAAAATTAAATATTTTAGATTTATAATAGTGTATAAAATAAGTATTTCTTATAAAAAATACTTGACAATAAAAATATTATGTATATAATAACTATTATTAACACATAACAATATAAAAAATTGATAGGAGTGATTATTTATGCCAAAAATATCGGATTCATTTAAAAGATTTTTTAGTCGCAAATCTAAGGACCATGAAATGGGTAAAGAGTTAGAAGAATTTGAAAAATCTCGAGATGATTTGCAAGATGTGGCAAGAGAGGCAGCTGATCAAGCGGAACATCACGGCGATGACGCTGCTGCTGCAGATATTACAGATATAGCTGAAAAATTAGAAAGAGACCCCTTAGCAGCAGTAGATAAAGTAGGTAAATTATCAGAAACAGTAGAGAAGTCAGATTTGCCCTCAAGTATTAAAATAAAATTCAAGAAAAAGATTGAGGCACTTTCTGATGCGATTAAAGGAAAATTTAAAAAACTGGAAAAAGCGACGAATATTGAACGTAGGTACAGAAAACGTGAAGAAAATTTTCAAAAGGCTATGGTAGATTTTTTTGAAAAATTTGTAAAAATGGCTTCGCCTATCAATACCTTTTATCTATTTTTTATAGGCAGTATTGGAAAAATTGAAGTATGTGAAAGTAATTTTTTTGAATATTTATTGGATTGTATTCGTGGAAGTGAACTTTACACTGATAAAAGTTTAAAAGCACAGAAATTATGTAAAATTTGGATAAAAGAATGTGAGCGTGCTCTTAAAGAAATGAGTGTATGTGCAAGAAAATTAAGTAAAGTTAAGGATAAAAAAGAGCTATTAGATAAATTAGAGGAAAAACAAAAATATTTTTTAAATTGGATTCTTAATATATTTAGCCGTAATAACCCTTTGAATAATAAAGAGGATCGTTTTAGCAAAGCTATGTGTCAACCAAAATGTATTGGTAATTATAAAAAGATAAAAAATAATTTTTGGGGACGGTCTACTGTATGTCGTGGTGAATATGCTAATATGATAGGTGTGGATTTAGAGCAGGAAGATGCAGGAGCATTGTATTAGAGGACAATGTTTTGTAATTCAGAGAATTTAAATATTTCAGATTTATAATAGTTAAAAAATTAATAGGAGTGATTGTTTATGGGCGTAGTAAGGTATATTTGGAATAAGGTGGACAGATGGGATAGAGCGTTAGA
>CABUYS010000097.1 GCA_902495835.1 uncultured Oscillospiraceae bacterium
AATTCTTTATTGTCCTCAAAGCAGGCTGTTGAATCAGGATATTGGGATCTTTTTAGATTTGACCCAAGAAAAAAAGAAGCAAGCGAAAATCCATTAACAATTGACAGCGGAACACCCAAAATACCCAAAGAAGAATTTTTATCAACTGAAAGCAGGTTTAAAAAAATAACAAACGGTCAGTAGCTCAGAACAAATTGTAATATTTTTACTTTTAAATAAATTTAAAATACGAATTTTTGTTGATTAAATAGGAACTTTATAATATTTTTATATATTTTTTCAAAAAATGTGTTGACAAATTATCAATCTTGATTATAATGGTGTTTATGCATTTACATTTGGTGTATTTGCATAAAATAATATTTATTCAGGAGGGATTATTATGTCATTGCCATTAGCAGGAACATCAGGTAAAACAAAAACTGTTGACATTAAAGGACTTTATGAAGAAGTTGTTAGAGATTATCATAAGGAAGATTTCTTTGACATTATGTTTTTTGGGTCACTAAATTTTGCGTCACAGAAAAGCACACTTGAAAGCAAAAAAGCTTCCTTGGGAGATTCTTTGAAAAAAACCATTGGAGAATTTGCTCTTCAAGGATCTACGGGTAAAAAAATATTCTTAGAAAGCAAAAACTCGGGTACAATTGACCCAAAAATAGATGCATCTATAGAAGAAGATAAAACTAACAAAAGTGGAAATATGGACAATTTTGTTGATTTTAAAAGAAACGATCTTTATCAACTTATTGCTTATGTATATGACAAGGAAATAATGTTAAAATTTCCGGTCAGTGAATGGGCCAGTAAAATGATATTCATATCACCTCGTCAAGCAATGCGTACGGAAGGACGAGACAGCCAAATGGAAACTATAACTAATCTATACCATATTTTAGAAGGTAGCGACGGTGAAGGTGCTGTTTTATTTGATTTTAGTTGGAAAGATACCGGATTTCAACAGTTAAACATTACCGTTAAAGTTAAAATAAAAGAGGATGCAGACTTAACTCCAAAACAACGAGCCTACCTCAAAGATCTCAGCGACAAGATAGAGATAATTCCAATAAAAATGTTTGCTGATAAAAGCAAAAAATATTTAGATATACCGGAAAACAAAGAAGTTCTTGAAGGAGAACACATTATTGAAATTGTGGATGAGCGTTCTCAAGAAACCAAAATAAGATTATCAAAACTATATGCAGAAAAAACCGGTTTACCTGAAAAAGAAATATTGCAAAGAATGCTAATAGCAAACGCTGCCAATGCATGGAGCATAGGAGGAGATCCGCTAGGCGGAGGAACAGGTCAAGAAGAAAGTTTAATTCGCTCAGACACTAAATTATTTGTTAGTTTACTAGCAGCTTTGGATAAATATTACAAAGACTTAAGTAAAATAGAGGAAAAAAAGGAAAAATACAAAGAATTAGCCATTAACGTCATGGCTCAAATAGAAGTTTGCAAAAAAGCGGAAGCCGGAAAACTTCCCGAAAAACTTTTGAATGCCATGAAAACAATAAGAAATCCTTTAACATTTAAAGATGATAACGAAAGAAAAACATTCATCCTTGACTTACTCACTAATCCTTCATTTAAGCTCAAAAAAGTTCTTGTAGAACAAATTGATATTGAAAAAGGCCGTATCAAACCTTCAGACAAAGACGTTGAAAAACTTGCAATTGATATGTTACACAGAAAGGCCAAAGATAAAGTTGTTATAGTTTCACCAGATGCACCTCCTGTGGATTTCGAAGCGACAGGAGAACCTGCCAGTAAGACACCTCATATTCAAATGTCGAAAGGAACCGGATATCTTGTGCTTAACGCACCGGATTTAAGGGCTTTAAAAGAATATATGGCTTCAAGAATATACGCAAAACTATCAAAAAGTGTTAAAGATGGAAAATTCCAAGTTAAAGGTGATAGAAAAGATGCAGCAAGCGATGCAATAGAAGAAGCAATAACTGAAGAAGCTACCAGGATACAGAAAACCATTGAAGAAAAAATGAAAGAACGCGTTCGTAATAACGTTAAACATCAAATGGCTGCAGCTTTAAAAAGCGCAAAGGGAAAATTCGATTACTTAGTATTAGTAGCTGTAGGAGGAGGCATTTTTAAAAACCCGGCCGAACAAATTGCAGAAGGCTTTAAGGATGTTTTGGTAAGAAAAGGATATAAAAATTTATTCAAACATATTACTTTTGCAATTTATCATAATGGTCCAGTAATTAGTGAATTTAGACGTGTTTTCGGTTCCGAAGCATCTTAAGAATTTGCAAAAATTAAGCTCTCAGAAAAACTGAGAGCTTTTTTGTTTAATTAAAAATATTTAATTTTTTTAAGATAAACTCCTATAATAATTAAAAAATTTAACGAATGTAATCTAAAAATTTTTTCAAACCAGAGAATAACTCGGGCAACTCTTAAAATCTGTTTCAATTACTTTTATGCTGTTTTCGGGCGAGTAAATAAATTTGTCCATATGAGGTTCTTTAAAGAAATATTTCACACCCGGGGTTACGTCAGGCGAATTGAAAACATCTATTATAACCAGTTTTATTTTCATTTTCTCCGGGACAATATTTTTTATATACACACTTGCCTGACTGCCCTCTGTAACTCCTTCATGCGGCTCTGCAAGACCGGCTAAATTTGGCGTAAGTTCTACAAAAATTCCGTAATCTTCAACTGAGCGAACTATTCCTCCTACAGTTTCCCCTATCGCAAAAATATCGGCATTTTCTTGCCATGTTCCGAGAAGTTCTTTGTGAGTAAGGTTAACTCTGCCGTTTTCCAAACTCTTAACAACAACTTTTATATCCATTCCTACATAAAATCTTTCCCTGGGGTGAGAAATTCGCGATACGGAAATTGTGTCAATGGGTAAAAATGATATTATACCGCAACCTATATCTGCAAAAACTCCGAAATTTTCCATATGAGTAACTTTTGCGGAAATAACGTCTCCGGGAACTAAAGTTGAAATATATTTTTCCATACATATTTCCTGTGCTTTTCTTCTCGACAAAACAGCTATGTCATTTCCTTGATTATCGTGTGCAAAACCCGTAACAACAAAAGAAACAGGTCTATTAACTTTCGATATTACAGCTATATCCCGAACCGTTCCCTCTTTTATTCCGATAGCCCCTTCTTCACGAGGAATAATTCCTTTCATAAAACCCAAATCAACAATTAAATTATGTTTATTGTCGCATACAACGGCTTTAGCCTCCAATATTGCATGGTTAGCATAAGCTTCCAACAAGTTTTCAAAACAAGATAAATAATTTCTATTTTCAAAATTATCCGTTAACCGTCCCTCGGGACAAAAATCTATCATTTTTACGCCCTCCAGTTTATATTCTACATACCCATTCATATGCATAACTGTAAGCGTAATATTCTTATGAAAATTTATTTAAGCATTAATTTAATCTATTAACGGTAATTTTTTGGAAATTTCTTTATTTTATTTCTTTTTCTTCTTTTTTTGTTCTCTTTTATAATCATAAATATATAAATAATTAAAAATATCACGGCAATCGACAGAACAATTTTAAATAGCGGGGATTGAACAATTTTTTTTAAATTTTTAAATACTACCATAAAATAATTCTTTTTAAATGAAGAATCGGAAACAACGTTGAATTCTCCCACTTTTTGATCACGGTAAAACACTTCCGCTTTGCCTATTGTTTCACCTTTTTGAACAGGAGCTTCTACTGAATTCGGTGCGATAACTTTAATACTTACATCTTCTTTTTTAGCGAAATAAGGCAAATTTAATGAAAAATCAGAATCAGGAGTTAAAAGAAGCTTATCATGATTCCACACGTATTCAAGATTAACTTCTGCTACAGGCATATTTTTGGGATAAAGCTTGATTGTTTTTAAATTGTCAAATGCCCATGTATAAATATTTTTTGTATCAATCATTGCTAAATTTTTGTCTATTTTTTCTCCGTTTTCATCTTCTACAGGCCCTCCCATTACGACTCCTATATAGGTGTTATCGTTTTTTTGAGCGTAAGACGCCAAACATCTTCCCGCTTCCTGAATATAACCTGTTTTTACACCTTTTACGTATGGACAGTAATATTCTCCTCCGCGTTTTTTATCTATCATCTTGTTAGTTGTAATTAAGGGGTCTCTTTCATCACCAAACACACTACATTCACTCTTAGAAACTATATCTATGAAATTTGGAATGTTCATAGCGTACCGAGTTATTTTATAAATATCTTCAGCTGTTGAATATTGATTTTCATTATAAATTCCATCGGGATTTGCAAAATGTGTATCTGTGCAACCAAGTTGTAAAGCTTTTTCGTTCATTTTATTTACAAAATTTTCTATACTTCCTCCCCCGATATAGTCAGCTATTACCATAGCAGCGTCTCCTGAAGAACATATAAGCATACAATTAAACAGGTTTTGAAGAGTGATTTCTTCTCCGTCTTTAAGCTTAACTCCTGAACTCTCCGGGTCAACCAAATCAAGAACTTCTTTTTTCACGATTACTTTAGTTTGTTCTGCATCATCACAATTTTCAGAGGCAATTATAAACGTCATCATTTTGGTAAGCGAAGCGGGACTTCTTTTTTCGTGTATATTTTTCTCCACTATAGGAATTCCGCTTGATTTGTCTACAACATAAACAGCTGCCGAATTTAGCGGTTCTTCGTAAAACATTGCGGCATTTACGGGAATAACATTTAAAAATAACAATGCGAAAGCTACAATCGTATAAAATTTTTTCTTCATAAAACCTATCCTTAAACTAATATTTTTAATTGATAATATAAAACTGAATCGGTATAAAATTTATACCGATTCTCTTTTTTTGTTATTCCGCTAAACTTAAACTATCTTCCGGTAAAGAAGTTTGAGTTGTTTCAGA
>CABUYS010000098.1 GCA_902495835.1 uncultured Oscillospiraceae bacterium
CACATATTCGGATTCTTCAATTTGAGTTATTACAACAAATTCTTTCCCTGATTTTTGGTATTTAGAAATCATTTGTTTAGTCGTCGGAATCCGATCATCAGCGACATCCTTTGAGTAAAAATCAAAAATTAAAGGGTATTTTATGTCCGAAAAATAATCATAACCAGCGTAAATAAATCCTCCTGTTGCCAATAAAGCTACAGCTGTAAGTATTCCGCGTGAGAAGTGCGACATATATTTTAAAGTTTTATTTTCTTTTTCTAAATTTTTTGCTTTAGTATTAGCTGCATATGTAACGTTAAAAGCAGGATTCAACAACATAAGGCAAGATAAAGCTGTACCTACAATTTTTTTATTACCCATAATATTCCTCTTTTATAAAACAGATAAATTTAATTTTCTAAAATAAAACTTATAACTGAATTATATCACAAAATATTGAAAATGTAAATAATGGGTTTGATTTTAATTATAAAATTGTTATCCAAATGTTGTGTTTATCTTTTTGACAAAACTTATAAATTTACATATTTTTTTGAATTATTTTGTAAACCTCACTTAGAGATTCTTTTGCTGAAACTGCAATGTCAGGAATTAATCTGTTTGGGTCTTTTGTGCTATCTGTACGATAAAATTTTTTATATGTAGTTTTAAATATTAACTTAGAATTAGGAGTAAAACACTTTTGATTAAAAACACTTCCAAAACATGTAGGTGAATTACCCGGAACTTCTCCTACTATTGTTGCCAGACGGTTATCGGAAAAATCTCTCGCAAAAAGCATCGCAGAACTAAAAGTCATGTTTGAAGTTAAAATATATACTTTTCCGTCGAATAAATTTTTCTTGGCTTGAAAATTTTTTAAATATTCTTGTGTATATGTAAGCTTTTCTACATATATTTTATCGCCTGTTCTTATTTCATTTTTATGTGTCTTAATGTTTTTCAAATTTTTCATATACTTAGCAAAATAATTAGAAACATCACTGTTTCCGCCGACATTCCTTCTTAAATCCACAATAACGTTTTTTATATTATTTGAAGCAACTTCAGCAAAAAATTTATCTACGGTATTACAGTACTCATGGTTAAAATCACAACTGTTGAGTGTAAATATGCCTGTACTGTTTTCTTTATCGATTTTATATGAAACAAAAGGTACATTTTTCTTTACTTTAGGAACTACATTAACAAATTCAAATTTTTGAATTTTTACGCCATCGTCCGTTTTAAAAGTGATTTCCAAAGGTTTGAAAATATCCACACCTGCTCGCGCTAAGTTAAATTGAGTAAAACATGCAGGAAATTCAAAAAAATGAAGATGAGGCCATTCTTCAATCTCGTAGGAAAAATTATCTTTAAAATTTTCATATATATCCGAGATTTTCAAACCGTTTATCTCAATTATTTCTGCGTCTTTAAACTCTCCGCTTTTACAAAAAAATTTATTTCCTTCGCCTCGAATAATAAGCGGAATATACTTTTTGTACAAAATTTCAGGAGGAAAAATCTGAGTATGAGCGTCATGAAGTTTTGCAAGTATACGTGAAATTATTCTCCACTCTTCAACAATGCTTGTACTTTCGGATAGATTTTGAATTTCAATATTTCTTTGATTTAAAACTTCTTTCGGTATCTCGTGTACACAGCCTACATGAATTTTCTTTATTGTACTCATTACATAATCAATGTCTTCAATTACCTGTTGTTTTGTAAAAAAATCTACTTCTTGAGTGCTTTTATCTGATTTTTGATTATTTAAAACTGTTGTAGCAGCACTCACATTATTGGAAACACTAACACCTACACCGCTAAGCATAACTAAACTTGCAAGAAAACTCGACGTAAGCTTATTGTTAATTTTTGTGTTTAAAATCATTTTCAAATCTACTCCTTCCTTAATTTATTGTACCACAAATCAAGTCTTATTTCAATTAAATTAAATATTTATTTCAGTTGTATTGATTGTGTCTTAATTAAAAAACAACGAAATAAAAGCCCGGTTTTTTCTCCCGAGCTTTTTAGATTATATTAGATTTTGAATTACATATATTTTTCAGGTAATTTGTATCCAAACTTTTCAGAAAGTTCTTGTGCGTCTATTATATCTTTTTCTCTTGGCTTATAAGATGTATCGTTTGACCAAAGTTTAAATTTAAACATCCATTTCGGATTTACACAGTTTACTGACTGATTTTCTATTTTTCCTTTTCCCGTAAGAGATCCAAAAGGATACGGAACTCCGTAAACATTTTTTCCACGTTCATTATATTCAAAAACGTGTACGTCGATAAGCTGACCGTTTTCATTTTTCATAACATAGTTGTACTCGCATGAATCATCACGTTTTTCTTCTTTGTAGCCACTGCTTTCCAGTAATTCACGAAGTTTTTGATTATCCGCACGAGAAACCGCAATATCCAAATCGTCATGCTTTCGAGTTTGAACACCAAGCAAAGCATCGACACACCAGCCGCCATCAATCCAAACTGTTATGTCATTGCTTTGAAACCATTTATACAAATCCAAAACCTTATCAGACGTCAACTTTATCAACTCCTTAAATACCTTATTAAATATTAAAAATTTTTACGTTTAAACAAGCGGAGAATCTTTATGTGTAGTATATGTCACTTGTTCACAATGATTTTTAAAATCAGAAAATGACATAGCAATAAGACCATCTGTGGTTTTGCCATAACTTGAAACACTTCTTCCTTCTCCTGAAATTTTTAAAGGATTAATAATTTCAATACATTCTTTCTCTTCATTAACTCTATCAACAGCATAGGCATGCAAAGAGTGTATTTCTATCATTTCACCGTTTATTACATCGAAAATTCTAAATGTACTATTAAAACCACAAGTTACTCCCATTCCTTTTTCAATTTTTTTTGCTATCGTACTTATAACATTTTCAGGGTTAAATTTTGATTTTTTTCTATCTTCATCTTCACTTTCGGTTGATCTATATTCACGTTCGATTGGTCTAAAACGTACCTCCTTACCTGTAATGGCAAACATTACAGTTTCAGGACGACCGCCTTCTAAATTTTTTTGCTCTGGACACACATAATCAAACCCTTTTTTTCTGAAAATAGCGAAAGCTTTTTCAATTAACTTTGGCCATAAAACACCATTTCTAATACCATTTTCACCTATAACCGTAATCTTGTTTACAGTTATTATCACCGGAATTTTTTTATAAGCATCTCCACTTTTAACTCTACGAAAAAATCTTATATCAATATCATCTTCTGTTTCTATTTTATCAAGTCCTTGCACAAAACATGCTTTAATAGCTTCGGGGTTTGTTTTTGCCAAAGATATTAACGGAGCCATTAGATAGCAATCACCTGTTTCATTTTGTTTAACGTCATCCGGAGAAGGTTTACCTCCACGAAACACAGGTTTAGGGGAAGTAATACGTAATTTATGCATATATTCAAGATGAGGTTTATTAAATTCGTAAAAATACTTCTTATCTTCACCTATTATCCAATTTTTACCAGTTAATTCTTTTTTCGCACAAGAAAGTATTTTTTTTATAAAATAAAGCACCTTTCTATTAATATTTACACATAAATTATCTAGAATATTGGGCATTCCTACGTACCAATAAAAAATATACCTGGTATCATAGCCTATATAGCTATTAGAAAAATCACTTTCGGCCTTCGCAAAAAGCTTTGCTAAATCTTTTGAATCTGTTATATCTTCTAAATTAGAAAAATGATAATCCAATCTCTCATAAAAATCTTCAAATTTTTCAATAATGAGCGAATAAGGAGATTTCTTATATCTTTTTTTGACATCTTCAAATTTTTCGTCTTTTGTGAATACATAAATAAAAGATTTTTTCATTTCAACAATTTTTTTTACAAAATTTTTATCTATATAATCTGTAATATCTCTAGGCAATTTAATGATTTTTTCATATTTAGCATCCTTAAACCATTCGTCAAATTTTTCAGAAAATAAACACATACTATCTTTTAAATTTTTCACTTTTTTTTGATACGTAGACCAAGTAGTAAAAACTTTTCCACTTGAAGATATCAATTTTTTTATATCTTGCTCACATTCATTGTATCTTTTTGTAACTTCTTCCTTGAAACCCATAGTAATCACTCCTTTAAAAAATTATAGATATATTATATATAACATTAAATCGCTGTCAATTTTTTAAGCTAATAAAACCAATTTTGAGAGTAAAAATTTTTATACCGAAATCAATGCAGAATCCTCGTAAGTAACTATATTCTTGCAATATCTATTAAAATCATCAAAACTCATGGCAATATGACCACCTTCTAGAGGTCGTAAAAATTTCCTTTCTTTCTTAATTTTCCTTGTTTTATCTTTTCTATCATTTTTCCAAGGATTATCTGTTTTCTCTCTTCCATCGCTTTCCCAATGATTATATGTTTCCTCTCTTTCATTGTTTTTACAAAATTTATCTGTTTTCGTTCTTGTTCTTCCACCGCTTTTCCAAGGATTAACAAGTCTTACATATTCTTCCTCATCATCAACACCAACAATAGCGTATGTGTGGTCAGGATATATTTTTACATTCTCTCCATTTTTTTCATCTGTTATTGTAACCTCTTTGTTAAAATTGCAAACGGGTGCCTTATTTTCTCTCAAATTTTCTTTTATCGTTTCTATGATACTGATTTCATTTTCAATTAGCACTACGCCAGGGTTTTCACCTCCGGTTTTCGTCCAACGAGGAGGTTCCATTGCTCTACCGCGTCTCAAAGATCGACTAGGGACATCCCGTACGGCAATTTTTCCTATCCGAACAGGTTGTAATATCCCTGTGGATACTGTACGACTACAGTCTATAACACTTTGTCTTTCACCTGTAATGGCAAACATTACAG
>CABUYS010000099.1 GCA_902495835.1 uncultured Oscillospiraceae bacterium
ACGCTTCCTTTACTATCCGCGCTTCGTAGGGATTGATCGTCCATTTTTTATCTACGATTGAATACCCGAACAAGCCGTAACCTCCTATAAAATTGCCTTTGATTAAACTTTCCTTAATTCCGCGCTTTACCTTTTGCGAAAGTTCCGCTGAATAATATTCCGCCATACTTTCAAGCATACCTTCTACTAAAATGCCGCTCGCATCGTCGGTGATGCTTTCTTTCGCCGACAACACGCGCACGCCGTTTTTCTTTAGCTTCGCTTTATAATTCGCGCTGTCGTATCTGTTTCGCGCAAATCTGTCGAGCTGATACACGAGAACAAAATCAAACGTTTTCTTTTTGCTGTCGTCGATCATTTTCAAAAAAGACGGGCGTTTATCGTTCGTTCCCGTCATCGCTCTGTCGATATACTCGCCGATCACCGCGTATTCGTTCCGCCTTGCGAAGTCGTAGCACTCGCGAAGTTGCCCATCGATCGACTGTTCCGTCTGACCGTAAGAACTGAATCTCGCATAGATCACTACTCGCTTTTTCATTGTTTTACCTCCTTAAATCGTTCTATGTCAGACATTTTACACCGTTTTTTGCTATTTTTTGGTGTTATGTCTGACATTTTTACCCGTTTTTGTACTATGTCTGGTATAATTATTATGTTTGACGTAATACTTTAAACACATTCTTAGGCGTTAGCTTCTTCGGTTTATCCGTCTTTTGCACATAATCGAGCAGAATATTCGCTAATATCAGCGAACCCCGCTCGATTACGCTATCGGGAATAGCAAATTCGCCCTCATACAGCGTTCCTGTTGCCAAATCGATCACCGTTGTGTTTTTTCCGCCTTAAACTTCGTTTCGTCTTTCAATTTTGTTGTTTACGCCGTTTTTCTCGGCGCAACCGAAAGGTTTTGTGCTTCGTTCCCTTTATGCGGGTGTTTCCTGCCTTTTCGTTTTTTTCCTCCTGATTTTCTCTCGGCGCGGTTTTCCGAGTTGTTTACCACCGTTTCGCGTATCATATTACGCCTTTTTCTTTTTACGCCCTCTTTATTCTTCCTTATCGGCGTATTCTGCTTTTAATACTTCGTAGCCACTTCTTATCTTGATCTTGCGGAAAAATTTTTTGAAGTTTTGAATTCTCATATCAAAGATCCGCTGCTGCCACCGCAACGCGCCGAACTTTTCGCCTATCTTATCGTGAAAAACAGCACGGGTAAACCAGAATAAAAAAATGTTTAGTATTTTCCTTTTATGGCGAAAAATTCACTCACCGAAGCGTTATCGATTTTTTAGAAAACCTCCTAAAAATATTTTTCGCGCAAAAAAATATCCACCCGCTCACGAGTGGATATTTATTTTGATATAAAGAAACCTGCGTGCTATCCCACGCCGTTTTGCTGTTTCCGTATTGTTTGTTTCTACTTTGTTTTCTTGAATTGCTTTTATGTAAATTTTCGAGAACTACAAATTTGCAGTTCCTGAAACGTAAACGAAATTTTTTTCTCTATCCTATACTTTTTAATAGAATTCATTCGCAATTACTTCTTTTTGCCGTTTCGCCAAAAAGTTATTATAAATTTTGGTGTATAATTTCTTTTCTTCCTGCGTTGTCGCACTCTTCATAAGCCGCAAATATTGCTCACCGCTTCTTATCGATATTTTTTTATTAGTTTTTGTTTTATTCGAACTTTTGTCCATATATCGATCTCACCTCTCCATAAGTTTAATTATTTTCATCGCTCGTTCTTTCTGTTTCGCCTGCTATAACCATTTCACGAGCTTTCATAGCTATGCGAACCTGATCTTTTGTAATATCATTAAAAATTACCTTTTGAAATAGAATATCATACGAGCAAATAGTTTCCCGCGTCAATACATAAATAATATCATATCTTAATCTATATTCGGATGACATACTTACAAGCTTTTCTAAAACTTCTTCCCACAGATTTTTCCTAAACTCCATCAAAGATTCTACAAATAGTTCATATCGCTTACAAACTTTATAATTTCCGTCGTTCAGCTTTTCTAATTTAGATTTAATGGAATCAAACAAAACAACAAAAGGTTCGGAATCTAAGCCCTTGCTATAATCATCACTCTTCCAAATTTGTATAGGCTCAGAATATTCTTCCCCTAACTGTTTCATCCTTTCCTTGTTTTGTTGTTTTTTATTTTCTGAAACGTAAAGCATAGTATACCACAATTTCACAGCTTCTTTTTTTCTTTCGTTTTCTGCCTCCACCACCTCTATTCCTACATCATTTATAGAATCGTACAAATCCGGCTTATCCCGAATTGCTAAATCCTTATATTTATTCGGGTATAAAAATTCTAAAAATTCTTTTGCGTAGCATTCCTCGTAGCGCAATTTTGTATGGCTTGGCAATGGTTTATGTGGATCGATTTTCAATATTCACTCTCCCTCTAAATTGCTCTTATTTTAGCAATTTATATTTAGTATAATTTATACAAAGAAAAAGGCTTTATCGACAGAAAACGGCGTACTATACACGCCGTTCCCTTGATTTCTTATAATAACCAGAAGTCTTAAATTCAAATGCCTTTCTCTATTACAAGATTGTCCGCACCATCATCAAAGTATATCCAAGCAAATTTTTTCCGCGCCATTTCGATGTATCCTGCCGCAACGGATCTTTCATTGATAAACCCGTTCCCCAAATCTTATCGTTTACAGCGCACTCTGCCAAAACTGCTTTTCCTGTACCGAGCAACCGTTTCCGCAAATCTTCGTTTTGCAAAAATTTTGCTTTCAACCCTTCGTAGACAACGATTTGCCGAACGCCGTTCCAGACGTTTTCATCGTACCTTTTTACTTCACGCCCCAACGCTTTTATTTCGGCTACATTCTCGGTTTGCATAATTGTTTTTGCCGTTTCCGAATCGCCGAAACAAACCGCTTTTTTATACATCATATATTGCTCTACGGACGAAAAGCGTATGCCGTCTTTCACAAAATCTGATTTATACCAATTACTCAAATATCCGTTTTCTTCATCCGGATTATGAAAACATATCACTTGCATAAAACCATTCCGACCTTTTTCACCGCTAATTCAAGTTCGAGGTCGTGCAATCCGAAATACGCCTTTTTCAAAAAGGAAACAGGTATCGCTTTTACAAGTTCCGCACTCGGAATGCTATAATACCATTGATAATACGCATAAAATTCACCGATCCAATCGGGCATAAATCCATTCAATGCCTCTCCGCTTTTTAAAGAATAGTTTTCGGTCTTCGTGAAGTAATCCCATAACTCTTTGGCGTCCATTGTACTCACATACGCCTTTCCTTCATCTATGGCTTTTCGCGTCTGTCCTCTCATATAGCAAACAATAAAGTTTTCCGTGTCTGCATTCGGATAATTCTGCGCTACTAAATCAAATAATTTCCCTTGATTTTCAACGACATCGTTTAAATATTCCTCGGAATACGCCCCCATAATTTACCTCTCAAACAAAGTACTGAATACTTTTTCAACTCTATTTTCGTCTGAATCAACCAATTCCCGCATATTTTTTCTCGCTTCTACATCGCGTTTATTATATTTTTCGTTAAACTCATCATAATTTACAACCAAAAGCGAATCGGTTTCTTCTTTTAACCTTGAATATGCCTTCTCTGATTTTATACAATATTGTATGCCTAACCCGCCTAAAAAAAGCAGTTTTTCCAAAATATCAACATCAATATTATCTCGAACAAATTCTTTTGCGATATAAAAATAAGAAGCGTTTGCTCGCCATCCTTTGATCACATCGTATTCATCGGTATCAATTCCATATTTTTTTATAAATTTTTCCGACAAAACTCTATAACGTTTCGAATCTGCCGCAGCTCTGTGTTTCATCAATTCGGCAAGCCACGCAAGCACACTTTTTTGTTCGAAATCAAGAATTTTTAGTCCCTCGATATCCAACGTATATTTGTGCACCCAACCGTTCGTCGCCGTCGGTCTGCAAACCGCCCACTCCTTAGCTAATTCGATATCTTCCGTTAAGTAAAAGCCTTTGCCGTAATCGTGTTTTTCATCGCCGAGTCCGAAAGCGGGTATCACTTCTTTATTCGGCGTGCCGTGATATAAAACTATTTTCGACATTATTACACCTCACTCTATCATAACCTAAGTATAGCAAATTTCCACAATTTTGTCAACCGTATTTTAAAACATTGCCATCTCGATACGTTTTGACGTAGTGAAGCTATTATCGGTAACGAACTGAATTGATTTCTTGTTGAATTTCGTTTTCTGTTAGCGAAATCGGAAAATTTTTCAACGATTGCTTCCGCAATTCATAAACGGCTAATTGCACTTCAAGTTTTTGCACCATATCGAACATCGATTCAAAATTTTCTTCATTGATACCAATCATAAGCGCGGAAGGTTTTCCGTTATCCATAATTACGACTTTTTTATTAACAGAAAGATATCTCATCACGCTTTTGGTTTGATTTCTCAATTCACTAATGTTATAAAACTTCATTGCGCCTACCTCTACAAAGCATAAGTTTTGTTTCGTTATATTTTAATTTATTTTAGTATAGAAAATTTCAAATACTGTGTCAACTGTATTTTACTATCTACGTGATATTGCTCGTTTTACGAAAAAATCGCGGCAATACGAACCAATTTTTTTCGTATGCCGCGATTTTTAATGCGTATTTTGTTAAGTTGTAAGCGCGATTTTTCCCTTTATTTCTATGCCTAAACGCTTCTCAAAGGAAAGCAATTGAATTGCACATTTAATCGCTGTGCCAGCGTTTTAAAGGGTTTCAGCCATTTTGAAGCCCTTTTATTGATATTAAGA
>CABUYS010000100.1 GCA_902495835.1 uncultured Oscillospiraceae bacterium
ACGATATCCCATTAATTGTCAATCCTCTTTTTTGACAAAGTTTCATTATTCTTTTTGAAATAGCTTCTACGTACGTCATAATTATCACCCCTATAGTTATCTGCATACCGTTATATAAACAGTATGTTATTTTTAGGGTTATATTAACGTTGTACAGTTAACAATTTGCTAAAGGAGAATCTTGTAAAAATGAAAATATGTTGTTTTGCTGGGCATTCAAGCATTTTTGGTAAAAAAGATTTGTCGGCAAAACTAAAAAAAGAAATTGTAAACTTTATTGAAAATCATAATGTAACTACTTTCTATAATGGTGGCAAAGGTGATTTTGATTGGTTGTGTGCAAAAACCATTCAAGAGTTAAAAAAGGAATATTCTTCTATAAAATCGCATTGTATACTTTCGTATATGCCTAAAGAAAAAGATGAATTTGATAGTACCTTAGAAATTTTTGATGGTACAATTTACCCAGATATAGAAAATGTTCCACCCAGATTCGCTATAATAAAACGAAATGAGTGGATGATTAAAAATTCTGATTTTCTGATTGCTTATGTTGAAAATCATTTTGGCGGTGCATATAAAACATTGCAGTATGCCGAAAGAAGGAAGAATATAAAAATAATTAATTTGGTGGCTGAAAAAAGTGAATATGAAAGTTTTTAAAACTTTAGAAAACATAAATTAGTTTTGAATTATGCAACGTTATGACCCATTGGGGTCATTTTTTTATACCCATTTTTCCATTTAGTTTCAAATACCTACATATATAAACACATTAGTAAAAATTCTCCGAAAAACCGCCATTCATACAGTGACAAACTTTTTTAATTTGTACCTATAAAATCTAATTAATACCCTATTTTTAAGTTTTTATCATATAGTTTGGGTATTTTTAAGTTAAAAAATGTTGGAAAGTGCGTAACCTGAAATAATTTAGGTGTAAACACTTGTAAAAAGGGGATTTTTGAGTTGTATAAATAGTTTTTTGTCTTGTATCAAATGAAATCACAAATAATATTCCCGCTTAAACAGGACATATTTATAATACCTAAATTTTAAAAAGCAGAGTTTGCACAAATACGTGTTAAGCTCTGCTCTTCTTTTAGGTTCATGAGGGCAAGTTTATGGTGAAGCGGTGGTTTCTCTATTGCATACGTTACCCATAGTCACTCCGAATTGTTTGGAGAAAATCAAATAATTTGGAGGTTAGCGGTTGTGAAAAATCATCGTGACGATATAAAAAATGAAATAGCCTATTTTCACAAAGTAATAAAGAACATGAATTTAAAGGACAATATCAAAAGCTCAAAAATAAACGAATACGAAATTCCAATTGAAGAAGTTATGTATAATGAATTTTCAAGTACGTCTGATGTGGACAGGCAGTTGTTTCAAACAAGTTTACTTGGCTGGATTGAACTTGTTGAGAATAAAAATTTACATAAAGCATTAAAAAGTTTGAAAATCGAAGACCAAATATTTATCAGCTACATAGTTAAAGAGTGCAAAACTCAAAGGGAATTAGCCAAAATATATGGCATTGCACAAAAGAACATCTGCAAGAAATTTGAGCGTTTAATAAAAAATAAAAAAATTTTTAAAATAGGGTATCAAAAACAGTCCGAAAACACTCTTTATATAAGTGGAGGAATAATTATACTCTTCCGAGAACATTGACAATTGAATAAAAAATCTTAGCAACAATTAAAGATACTCCCACTCAGTCACAGTCCGAGCGTGATAAGAACCTCACCTACTTACGCAATCGAAGATTGCTTGTAGGTGCCGAGAACCTTGTTGTTCTACAATAAAACCGTCGCAGGCAATGAGGGTGGTCCCACAGGTTGTGGGAACGTGAAATTCGTGTGCCATAATTTTTATGGGCTGAGATTAAAAAATAAATAATATTTTACATACCGGCGCTCATACATATATAACGTGAATTTTTCGAGGTGGTTAAATGGTGAAAGATAAAGTTATATGCAAAAACATTTTTAAAAATTCAAAAGAACAAAAATTAAAAGAAGAGTTTAATAAAAAGTGGGTCGAGCTTATTAATGAATGTGAAAAAAACAAATTAGTAATCCAAAAATGATTAGCACAAAGATAATATTTACAAATTAGCTCTACATGCGTTAAAATTAAGAAATAGGGCTAATTTGTTTTTATCACTTCGTATAAAAAGGAGGATAAAAACGTGACAAAAGTTGCAATATATTGCAGACTTTCGGAGGAGGACAGAGATAAAAGATGTGAATTAGATGACAGCGAAAGCATACAAAACCAAAAATCGATGTTATGTGAGTATGCCTTGGAACATGGTTGGAATATTTATAATATTTATAGCGATGACGATTATGCAGGTGCCGACAGAAGGCGTCCGCAGTTTAATAAATTGCTTGAAGATGCCAAAGAAAAAAAGTTTGATATTATACTTTGTAAAACTCAATCAAGATTTACAAGAGAACTTGAGCTTGTTGAAAAATACATTCATGGCTTGTTTCCTATTTGGGGTATAAGATTTATAAGTATAGTTGATAACGCAGATACGGCTAATAAAGGTAACAAAAAATCAAGACAAATCAATGGACTTATAAATGAATGGTATCTTGAAGATATGTCTGATAATATAAAAAGCGTACTTACAAACAAAAGAAAAAATGGGTTTCATATAGGTGCTTTTGCACTCTATGGCTATAAAAAAGACCCTAATCAAAAAGGTCATCTTATTATTGATGAAGAGGCAGCTAATATAGTAAGAGAAGTGTTTACTTTGTTTTCAAAAGGATATGGTAAAACATCGATTGCCAGAATGTTAAACGACAGAGGCATACCCAATCCTACTGAATACAAAAGATTACACGGACTAAGATACAAGCAACCTAAGAGAAGAAACAGTACGCTTTGGAAATATTCTGCTATTTCAGATATGCTTGTAAATGAAATTTATATTGGCAATATGGTTCAGGGAAAATACGGAAGCGTTTCATATAAAACCAAACAAAATAAACCAAGACCTAAAGAAGAATGGTTTATCGTAAAAGGAACGCATGATGCAATTATAGATAGTGAACTTTGGGATAAAGTTCAAACTATGGTACAAGAGCGAGCAAAACCATTCGTAGTAGGAACAATAGGACTATTTGCCAGGAAAGTAAAATGTATGAACTGTGGATATACTATGAAGTCGTCTAAGTGTCATGGTAAACATTATCTCGGATGTTCAAATAGGCACGTATCTAAAGATTCTTGTATAGGTTCTTTTATCTCAGTCGAAAGATTAGAAAAAGCAGTTATAAATGAACTTAAGAAAATGTCAGATGAATTTCTCGATAAAGATAGTTTGGAAAAAGGTATTATTCTTTGCGATTCGATAAAAAAGCAAAAACAAAATCTAGAAAAAGAAATTGCACTTTGTAATAAAAAAATGGCTGAATACTCAAAAGCAATAAAAGATTTATATTTTGATAAAGTCAAAGGAATAATTATAGAATCCGAATATGTAGATTTTTCTCGTGATTTTGTAAGTGAGAAAAAACGACTTGAAATTTTATTGCAACAGCTTCAAAAAAATATGAATAAAATTGATGAAAGAATGAACGGTAACGATAGCCGTCAGGAGATTATTAAAGAATATACTGATATTGATTGTTTAGACAGAGAAATCGTACAAAAACTTATTGACCATATTTGTATCGGAAAGCGTCTTGAAGGTTCAAGAGATGTACCTATTGAAATACATTGGAATTTTTAGGTTCCAATTTTAAAATGTTGTACTTACAAGATTGCAGCAGAACAAAAAGCCAGAAGTACATATGATAATATTTTAAGGTTCTGCGATGACCCTGATGTAAAAGATCCTATAAGATTTTTGAGAGAACGTGAAGTTGTTCACTATCAGCGTTTCGGTGAAGGGTTGCGGTTGTGTACGGATAGGCTGGATAGCAAAAACTTTTATGCTTTCAATCCATCTTTCGATAGAAACAGATAGAACTAAAATCCATCATTTGAACTTCGAAATAATTTTGTAAATTCGACAATCAATATCCAAAACACTGTTTTGTATGTGGATTTTTAATGTGGTATAATTTTTTATAAAAAAATCATTCCCAAACATTTGTAGTCGGGGAATGATTTTTGTGCGTAGAAAACTACGCGAAAGTCACGCAGTTGGGTGGTAGCTTAAGAGGTGTAAGAACGGAATAAAAACTTCTTTTGATGTAGAATATAATAGTATCCAGGTAACTGCTAAAGATAAATCAAAAGAAGGGCATTCAAAGTGAATGACACATAAGTTCATTACATGCAAAATGAAACTGTAAATATCATAAAGATTAGAAATAGGAGCTATATTTAGGAAATAAAGAAGATGAATTGGAAGAACAGTTAACAGTTAATAATATAAGTCTATTTATGGATAACAATCAATGAATCCTTTGTAAGTATCGGACCGTATAGATGCTGTTAGTATAACAGAGCTTTGCCTATTAAAGAAATACCCCGACCGGTACGGGGTATTTCTTTAAATTTATTATGTTTTAACCCAAGAACTATGCGAAGCATAGTTCAAAAACCGCGCGCTAAGCGCGTGAGATTAAAACTTAAGTAAAACAACACCAATTCGAGTATAATGATGAAGTTCAAGCCACTAAAATAGAAAGGTGTAGAAGAACATATGACGTCAGATCATGTACACCTACCGTTATCCATACTACCAAAATATAGCATATCGCAGATTATGGGGTATTTAAAAGGGAAAAGTGCGATGATGATATTCGAAAGGCAT
>CABUYS010000101.1 GCA_902495835.1 uncultured Oscillospiraceae bacterium
AAATATAGCATATCGCAGATTATGGGGTATTTAAAAGGGAAAAGTGCGATGATGATATTCGAAAGGAACTCAAATTTAAAGTATAAATTTGAAAACAAACATTAGGATTAAACACTGCGACAATACAAAAATATATTAGAAAGTAGGAAAAAGAATATTAGATTATGCACAAACTTAAAACTAAAGAATATGTAAACCTTTTTAAGGGTAGCAAGTAATCAGTTTTCTTCAGCTGGAACATAGTGAAAGCCAGCCGTTTTGAGATAGCTGGCACTCTTATGCCCTTATAGGGCTTTCCCGTACCACGTCTTTTAGGCATAGTCATGATTACGAAAAATTCAGTATTTTTCATGACGTACTAAAATCTTAAAATCAGTCGGAAATCGTAAAGACTTACTGGGATTTTTTGAAATTTACTTTGTTTGTATGTTTGGATTTGATATAGTTGAGTTATTATTATATAATTTAAAGTAATATTGTTTTGGTTAAGGAGAAAACAGTGAGTTATAGTGTTGATTTTGGAAAATGGAATTCGGTTTTTGTTGTCCCTGCGGAATTAATTGAAAAATATATGAAAAATTCGAATGAATATCAGATAAAAGTTATCCTGTATATTCTTTGTAAGCCCGGAAGAGAAATATCCGCAAAACAAATTTCTGAAGATATAAATATACCCGAACCTGAAGTTGTGAAGAGTATAAATTATTGGAAAGATAAAGGATACATAAGGCAATGCGTGAACGAAAATAGCCAAAATGTTTGCACGAAAAAAATTTGCACCCAAGACAAAAAAGATATGAATGAAACTTCGGTAAAATCTCCTGTAAGATACCAACGCCCTGATAGTTTTCACGTTGCTGCAAGAGTACAAGCTTCTTCGGAAATAAATTCGCTGATGCAGGAAGCACAAATTATTTTGGGCAGACCTCTTTCCAACGGTGACAGTGCAATTTTGCTAATGCTACACGATAACGACGGTTTACCTGTTGATGTTATACTTATGATTCTCCAGTACGCGGTAAGCGTAGGGAAGACAGGCATGAAATATATTGAAAAAATAGGTTCGTCGTGGTCACGAGAGGGAATTGACAATTTAGAAAAAGCCGAAAAGAAAATCACAAAACTCAACAAAACTCAAATTCTTTGGAAAAGATTTGAAAAAATTATAGGAATCGAACACCGTGCTCCTACCAAATCCGAAGAAGAAGCAGTTGTGAGATGGTTTGACGAATGGAAATATTCTGACGAACTAATAAAAGAATCTTACGAAAGATGCGTAAATTCAAACGGCAAATATATACTCAAATATATGGACAGCATTGTAAAACGTTGGCAGAGTCAAGGTATAACTACAATTGAGCAGGCTTTGGCTGAAAATACAAAAAGAAAAAGAAAAAATTCGCGTGAAGACAGCAGGCCGTCCTATGACATTGATGAGTATGAAAAATATAATATTTTTGATTACATATAAAATTATAAACGAGAAGAGGTTTTATAAAATTGGGCTACAGCAGAGAAATTTACGATGAAGTTCAGCAAAAACTTTACAAGATGAGAAATAACGCTTGGGATGAGCTTAATCGTAAAAAAGAAATTTTTTATAAGCGTTTTCCCGAAGCCGAAAAGATAGAAAAAGAACTTTGTGCTACTTCCATAGAAGCCGCCAGAGCGGTTTTGAGCGGTTCGGATTCAAGTAAAGAACTTGTAAAGCTAAGAGAAAAAAATAAAATGCTTAAAGAAAGCATAATCGATATTTTGAAAAGTATAAATTTGCCCGAAGACTATCTTGAAATAAAGTATCATTGCCCCAAATGCTGTGACGAAGGATTTATTGACGGTATGATGTGCTCGTGCATGAAAAATATGCTTAAAGCAGAAGCTTATAATAAATTAAACGAGCTTTCACCTTTGGAATTTTCATCGTTTGAAAATTTCTCACTTGATTATTATTCCGAAACTCCTTGTAAAGATGGGGAGCAAAGTCCGAGAGAAAGAATGTCTTTAATTTTAAGTTTTTGCAGAAGATATGCGGAGAATTTCAAAAAAGATTCACCGAGTCTTTTGCTTACGGGAAACACAGGGTTGGGTAAAACTCACCTTTCTTTGGCAATTGCAAGAGAAGCCATAGAAAAAGGTTTTGGAGTAATATATACTTCCACTCAAAATATGATTTTAAATATGGAAAAAGAAAAATTCAAAAGTTATTACTCTGAAAATGAAAGTGAGAAGCTTTATACGGATTGCGATCTTTTGATTATAGACGATTTGGGAACGGAGTATGCAACGGCTTTTTCAAGTGCAGCGATATACAATGTAATAAATTCGCGTATAATGCGTAACAAACCTACTATAATAAGCACGAATTTTTCTATGAGGGAGTTAGAAAAATATTACACTCAACGAATGGTTTCAAGAATTATAGGGAACAATATTCGTTTGGAATTTATCGGTTCCGACATACGTCAAAAACGCATCAAAAGGAGAAACAAATAGTTAATTTTACATATTTAACAAAAAATAAAATTTATTTGCCTTTAATTGTAATCGATTTAATTCGATGTTTTTAAAATAAATGCTTGACATTGATTTCGTAAAATGATATTATCTATTTGTTGATGTGAGTTTGGTTCAGTTTTGGCAAGTGAGCATCATGAACTTTAGATTTTGAGTCTGTACATAAATTTAAAGTGAGTTTCAGGGAGCATAGCTCAGTTGGTTAGAGCACTTGCCTTACAAGCAAGGGGTCATAGGTTCGAGTCCTATTGTTCCCACCATTTTCTTAATATGGCCCGGTAGTTCAGTTGGTTAGAACGCTAGCCTGTCACGCTAGAGGTCGACGGTTCGAGCCCGTTCCGGGTCGCCATTATTTTTTAAGAATAAAATGGTTTGTTTGTTAATATTATGTAATATAAAGGACTCATTAATTAAATGGAAGTAAGTTGCCTCTGTAGCTCAGTTGGTAGAGCAAAGGACTGAAAATCCTTGTGTCGGTGGTTCGATTCCACCCGGAGGCACCAAGTTGCGGATGTAGCTCATCTGGTAGAGCGCCACCTTGCCAAGGTGGAGGTAGCGGGTTCGAGCCCCGTCATCCGCTCCAATTTATATCTTTTTATGGCGCTATAGCCAAGTGGTAAGGCAGAGGTCTGCAAAACCTCTATTCCCCAGTTCGAATCTGGGTGGCGCCTCCAATGTATTAAATTGTTTTAATATTTTGCCGTGCAATGGATGAATCGCGAGTGTTTCGATTTGTGTGTTGCAAGGCAAATTTAATATTGTACCGAATATAAGGAGAAGTTTAATGGAGTTCATTAATATAGGATTCGGTAATTTGGTTTCTCTTCAAAGGATAGTTTCCGTTTTAAATTCGGATTCGTCTCCCGTTAAAAGGCTTGTTCATTTGGCTAAGGAAAAAGAACGGCTTATAGACGCTTCTTGCGGAAGAAAAACTCAGTCGGTTTTGGTTATGGATACAGGTCACGTTGTTTTATCTGCTTTAAGCACGGACAACGTTCAAAATAAAATCGTTAAAAATGTGGATACACTGAATTAATTCAGTATAATTATTTTTACTTTTGTAAAGGGGAGTGAAAAATTTTTATGAAAAATCGTAAAGGAATTTTGATAGTTCTTTCGGGCCCTTCAGGAGCTGGTAAAGGCACGGTACTTAGTAAGATTCTAGAAAAAAGAAATGACATAGAACTTTCTGTTTCCTATACAACTAGGTCCCCTCGCAGCGGTGAAATTAACGGTAAGGATTATAATTTTGTAAGCAAAGATGTTTTTAATAAAATAGTTGAACAAGATCAAATGCTTGAATATGCTTGTTATTGTGAAAATTATTACGGTACGCCTCGTTTTGAAGTTGAAAAAAGTTTGAACATGGGTAAGAGTGTTGTTCTGGAAATAGAAGTTCAAGGAGCCGAGCAGGTAATAAAAAAGTGTCCTGATGCATTGAGTATATTTATTGTTCCTCCCTCGTTGGGTGAGCTGCGAAGCAGATTGTTAAATCGTGCTTCAGAATCCGAAGAAGTTATTGAAAAGAGAATAATTGAGGCAAAAAAAGAGATTTCTCTTTCTGAACATTATAAATATATTGTAGTTAACAATGATTCTGATTCATGTGCTGAAGATATTTCTAAAATTATAGATTCCGAGTACATGAAATCGTCTAAGATGAGTTATATTATTAAAGAGGTGCTTGAAAAATGAAAGAATTATCAATCGATGACATGCTCAAAGGGAAAGAAAGCAGGTATTCCTTGGCTGTCGCAGTGGCAAAAAGAGCCAGAGAAATAACAGAAGAAAGAATTTTAAACGGAGAACTCGACGAGGAAAAACCTGTTATGACAGCTTTAAGAGAATTCGAAAATCACGAATACAGAATAATAGAACCCGACTAATATTTAAAATTTTAAAAACTCACCGAAAGTGTATTTTGGTGAGTTTTATTACGTTTTAATTCACAGGATTATGCTTTGTGTAGTACAAAAACCGCGCGCTATGCGCGTGAAATTAAAACTTAAGTGAAACAACATCGATTTTGAGTATAATGATGAAGTTCAAGCCACTAAAATAGAAAGGTGTAGAAGAACATATGACGTCAGAGCATGTACACCTACCGTTATCCATACTACCAAAATATAGCATATCGCAGATTATGGGGTATTTAAAAGGGAAAAGTGCGATGATGATATTCGAAAGGCAT
>CABUYS010000102.1 GCA_902495835.1 uncultured Oscillospiraceae bacterium
AAAACAAAAAACAGCTCTAAAAAGGGCGGGCTTTTGTAAAATTAATTATTTTAAAAGATGTATATCTTAGTTTCTATCAGTAATACTTTTCGCAAGTGATACTAAAAACCTTGTATGTTCAAAAAGCAAAAAACCGCCCCAAAAAGAGCCGGTTTCTGCAAAATTAATTATTTTAAAAGATGTAGATCTTAGCTTCTATCATTAATACTTTTCGAAAGAGACATTAAAAACCTTGCATATTCCAAAAGCAAAAAACCGCCCTAAAAAGAGCCGGTTTCTGCAAAATTAATTATTTTAGCTTCTGCTAGTGGTACCCTTCGAAATTGACATCAAACACCAGGTACCGAACCGCATCTATGGCATGCGGCCTTTATAAAATTTAAAAAACCACTTTTTTAAGTTTTATACTTATACCGTCATCCTCTAATGACGCATAGTGGTAAGACATCCATTCGTATGCGTCAGGGATTATCTTCAAAATTTTCATAAATTTACAACGTAAACTATCAATTAAATCATAGGATTCTTCGAAGTCATCATCGTCGTCTTCAAACACTTCAGAAATGTCCCCGAATATCTTTTTAATTTTATCCGCGTCTTCATTTGAAAGCTCGAGAGTTAAAATCAAATCATCAATGTTTAAATCGTCATCATTACAAATAAATCCGTCGAAAGAATTTTCATAACAGCTTACCTCGTGATTTCCTTTGTACAAAGCAAAAAAGAAACCGCTGTCTTCCGAGTATTGATAGTGCAGTAAAACTCCTTTGTTGTTCTCAATTATTTCGTTGCATGGTTCAAAATCTTCTTTGTTGGGTAAAATTACAACCCAGCCGTTGTGGGCCTCTTCGCTTATATAGCCTTCCAAATCGGAATTTTTAAGTAATTGTTCGGCTTCTTGAACATCATTGGTTTTTAAAAAATAAGCTTCACTAAATTCACTCATTAAGTTTACCTCCTTAATTTTTAACTTGTGTGAGCAGTTATAAATTGCCTGATTACTCGAAACGCAGGCACAAAAGAAAATAATTTTCTAATTATTTTGTCCAAAACATGTTTAAAAACTGTTTTTGATATAAATAATCAATAGAGACCTGAAGGCCAAAAACGCGGGCGCAAAAGAAAATAATTTACTTTTAGCTTTACATGTGAATTGCTTTCAGGTGTTACCTGGTGCGGATAACAGGACTTGAACCTGCAAGAACTTGCGTTCACATGGACCTGAACCATGCGCGTCTGCCAATTCCGCCATATCCGCAACTGTCAACCGTATCATTATACCAGACGGTTGACGATATTTCAATATTTAATTTTACCTAGCCGTAATACTGCGTGTTATTGGCGGATTTTTACAGCGAGGATTTCTTGCTAAGTTAGTAGTTTTTCTTGAGGAGTTTCCATTATCGGAATGAGTTTTAGTGGGCGGTTTAGGAGGAGTTTTAGAAGTGGGCTTAAGAGACGTCTCAGGATCAAGGCCGGTAAGAGGTTTAGGGAGAGTTTTAGAAGTAGATTTAAGTGAAGTTTTAGTAGAAGATTTAGAAGCATAATTAATGGAAGTTTTAGTAGAAGATTTAGAATCACAGTTAATGAAGGTTTTATGTGAAGGTTTAATATTGAGTTTTTTAATTAAGTTGGTTTTTTTGTATTTTGACAAATATTCTGTGACTGCTTCTTCACATCCTTCAATTCCCATCACCGTTTTATAAAAAATATACTCTCTTGTTCTTGAACCTATTTTTGAAAAAAGTTCCAAAACATATTTGCAAATTTTTGCGTTCAAAGGTTTGGTGTATTTTTTTACGTATTTGTCTATTTCTTTGTATATTGCGATGATTTCTTTCGAATTAGAAGCGGTTTTAAGTTTGTTGGTAATAGCACGCAAATTGTTTTGAGTGCCTAAAAATACATATATTCCGTTGGATAATTTAGGGATAATTCTGCCGATGTATTTTGTTTTGTCATGTTCTACATCAGTAAATATTATGACCTTGGCATTTTCCATTTCAGGAGGAGACTTAAAACGTTTCTCAGATAAGCTGTAAACGATTCCTAGGTTGTTTGAATTTTTATGACTAGTTGAATCCGAGTCGATGTCGGGGAATTCAATCTTTTTATATAAGCTTTTAAAACGATTAATAGGGCCTGCGTAAGGGTCAAAAAGACTGAGCCTATTAATATTTATAACTTTATCTTTTCCATAAATATTTTTTAAATAAACGTATATTTCTTTTGCACATAAAGCACCTCGGCTGTGACCCATGATGTTTACTTCTATACATTTTGCGTCTTTGTTTTTTTTCAAATCATTCAGAATTTTAGGCAAAATCTTTTTACCTTTTTCGGTTATTGATTTTATGGTTAAATTTCCTGTATCTAGCATATTGGGCCCTGAAAAAGTTAATTGTATTACCGGCTTTTTTTTATTTGTCATATCTCTTATATATACTTCTTTTTCGCCTTTATAGGGAACTCCTGAATTTGGATGTTTTTTTGCCGGGTGGCATGAACCCAAAAAATTAACTTCTAGAATTATGGTGCTGTCTTTTGGTGGAATAGTACCCGGAACCCACTCAGGCATTACCATCACCTCTTTTTATATAAATAATATTATTTACAAAATATAATACATCATAATTTATAAAATATCAATAAATATGTTTGGCTTTAAAATATAAATTGACAAAAAGCCTGATAAATTGTAAAATTAGTAACTGTAAGATTGATTTTGGGCTTATAGCTCAGTTGGTAGAGCGCCGCGTTCGCAATGCGGAGGCCAGGGGTTCGAATCCCCTTAAGTCCACCACGTTTCCATTAGACGAACATTTTGGTTTGTCTAATGGATTTTTGTATGTAGAAAACCACGCGAAAGCCCGCGTGGTTTAATAAGGTTTAAGCGATGTAAAAAAGGCAAAAATTTGTTTTGATGTAGAATATAATAGCGGTGTGGAAACTGCTAAAGAAAACATCAAAAGGAGGACATTCAAAATGAATGATATACATAGCTTATCACATACAAAGTGGAACTGCAAATATCATAAAGATTAGAAATATAAGATATACTTAAAAGAAAATAAATTGGGAGAACATTTAATAATATAGGTCTATTTATTGGATAGCAAGTAACAATCTTTTCGCAAGTATCAGACCATATCAGCCTCCTTTAGAGGCGGCTAGTAGTACAGGGCTTAACCCGTTAAAGAAATACCTCCAGCTAGGCTGGGGGATGCTTATTTAATTTTATTATCTACAGTGACGTTTGTGTCGAAGGTAATCTTTTGCGTTAAATACTTCTTATACAAACACTTTAATTTGTCCAGTGAAGCCCTAATTTTATTATCTACAGTAGCGCTCATGTCAGAAGTAATCTTCTGTGTTAAATATTTTTTTATACAAACACTTTAATTTGTCCGGTAAAGTCCTAATTTTATTATTCTCATTTATGTTCGTGCCGGGAATAATTTGCTATACTAAGCACTTCTTATACAAATACTTTAATTTGTCCCAGTAAAGCCATAATTTTATTATATACAGTGATGTTAATGCCGAAAGTAATGTACTTTATCCAATGTCTGCCGTGATTTTGTGAAATTGCGGTGGAATCTTTATTTTAAAACGCAGGTTTATTGGAGTGATTTGTGATAAACTTTTGTTTAAACGAATTATTTTAGAAATATGATTTCAACAAGATTAGATTTTTTACAGTATTTCAGCAGGAATGTAACTGTGATAAATTAGTTTATCTCCTATAAGAGTTTTTGCTACCCTTACTGTTATTTGCCGAATATTTGTTGTGATTTTTATTTTAAAAAACCTATTTTGAATGAACTATTTTAAAAATTTGAATTCATAAAAAATTAAATTTTTAATAGTCAAAGAGGTAAAGTTAAAGCTGACATTATTTATAATCATTCCGATTTGAAATTACATAAAAACCATAGTTATAATTATTTATATGAGCTGTTCAAAATTTTCAAAAATTCAGTCTACAAAGGAGAACAAATTTTATGACAGGGCCAAATCCAAACAGTATTTATCCAAACCCAAATATAAAACAAGTAGTTTACATAAAAAACGTTATAACACGACCGAACATCATAGTAGGGGATTATACCTATTACGACGATATAAACGGAGCGGAAAAATTTGAAGAACATGTAACGCACCATTATGAATTTTTAGGAGACAAATTGATAATAGGTAAATTTTGCGCAATTGCAAAAGGAATTGAATTTATTATGAACGGAGCAAATCACAGAATGAATAGCGTTACAACGTATCCGTTTAATATAATGGGCGGAGGATGGGAAAAATTTGCACCTTCGCTAGATGATTTGCCGCTGAAAGGAGATACAGTAATCGGAAACGACGTATGGATAGGGCAAAACGTTACCGTTCTTCCGGGCGTTCACGTTGGTGACGGAGCAATTATAGCCGCGAATTCGGTTGTCGCAAAGGACGTTCCCGCTTACTGCATCGCAGGAGGAAACCCATGCAAAGTAATTAGAAGTAGATTCGACAATGAGTTAACAAAATACCTACTGAATCTTAAATGGTGGGATTGGGATTCAGAAAAGATTTTCAGAAACATGGAATCATTATGTAGCGGTGACTTGGAA
>CABUYS010000103.1 GCA_902495835.1 uncultured Oscillospiraceae bacterium
AAATAATTAACCACTATCCAAACGGAGGTGGTGCGTATGTGGTCGCCAAAGAAAATTTTGGTAAAAAAGCGTCCCTTCTTGCCGCTACGTGCCTTGTGATAGACTATATAATGACAGTAGCTGTAAGTGTTTCGTCGTCTACAGCTGCAATTTTGGCGGTATATCCTGCACTTGAACCCTATAGAATAATAATTTCACTTGTTTGCGTCGGAACAATAACGCTTATCAATCTGCGTGGAATAGGGGAATCTTCCAAAGTTTTCGGAATACCTACTTATGTATTCATATTTTCAATGATTTCGCTTATAGTAACGGGATTTGTAGGTTTTTTCAATCATTCTCTCATACCTATAAACTATACGCCTGAACAAATTTCAAGCTTGACGGTAAATTCCGTAAACGGTATGACGCTTGCATTGTTTTTGTGTGCATTTTCTTCGGGATGTTCAGCTTTGACCGGTGTTGAAGCAGTCAGCAATGCAATTCCAAGCTTTAAAGAACCTTCTCAAAAAACAGCAAAACAAGTTCTTTTTATGCTTGGCGGAATAATAGTTTTTATATTCGGAGGAACGAGCTTTTTAGCAACTTCTCTAAAAGTAATGCCGCTTTCAGATAAAACCGTTCTTTCGCAAATGGCTTCTGCGATTTTTGGAAACGGAATTATGTTTTATATACTTCAGTTTACAACGTCTCTCATCCTTCTTCTTGCTGCAAATACATCTTACAGCGGCTTACCGATACTTCTTTCCATACTTGCAAAAGACAGATATATGCCCAGACAGTTTTCTCAAAGAGGTACAAAGCTTAGTTTTTCAAACGGAATAATGTTTATATTTATAACGAGCTCACTTCTTTTAATAGCTTTTAATGCAGATACTCATCGTTTAATACCTTTTTATTCGGTAGGAGTGTTTGTTTCGTTTACGATATCGCAGTTTGGTATGTTTGTAAAATGGATAAGAACGAAAGAAAAAGGTTGGCAATATAAATCTCTAATAAACGGTTTTGGTGCTTTTGTTACATTTATAGGATCAATAGTTGTTTTTACCACCAAATTTACTCACGGTGCTTGGGCTCTTCTTATAGCGGCTCCTATTTTAATGTGGTTTATGTCTGAAACACATAAACATTATTTCCGATTTTTAAAGGGAATAAGTATTCTCGGCTACAACTACAAATACAAACCCAGCACAAGTAATGATTCTCTTCCGTGCGTAGTACTTATAAATAAAATGAACAGAGCGGCACTTAAAACATTTGATTATGCAAATAAAATAACTTCAAACGTTACCGCACTTCATATTTCGGTATCGAGTGCAGAAACCGAAAGACTGAAAAGACAATGGCAAGATTTAAAAATAGATGTTCCTTTAACGGTTATTTACACTCCGTATCGTGATATAATAACTCCGATAGAAGATTATATTTCTTCTCAAGAAGAAAAACTTAAAGAAGGGGAAAATTTAACTGTTGTTCTTACGCGTATTTGCGGGAACGGATGGAAAGATGCTATTTTCCACAATCAAACCACGTTCTTTATAGAAAAAGAATTAAGAAAACACGAAAATGTTGCAACGGTTCTTGTTCCTTATTTTTACAGCAAGCCAAAGTCCATTATTAAAAAATTGACGGAAAAGTCTTAGGAGGATGTCTTTTTAAGTGAAAAATATTTTAAAAAACTTAGGATGCTTTTTTGCGATTACTCTGATTTTTTCGGAATTATGCTCAGCAAACGCCGCGAGTTCGATAGAAGAAATAAAAAATCGCGGATATATAAAAGTTTCCACTAATGCCGAATTTGAGCCGTTTGAGTACAAAGACGGCGACAAAATAGTTGGTATAGACGTGGATATTGCAAAAAAAATCGCAGAAAGTTTGGGAGTTTCCACTCAGATAAACGATGTTTCTTTCGACGCCGTAACTTTAGAGCTTAGCAGCGGAAGCTGTGATCTTGCGATTGCAGCTATGAGCTATAGCAGCGACAAAGCTGCAAATGTTGATTTTTCGGATACCTATTATTTTGCAAAGCAGGCAATATTGGTTCCCGAAAACAGCTCTATAACTTCCGGAGAAAATCTTCACGGCAAAAAATTGGGTGTAGCTCTCGGTTTTACAGGAGACAGCTATTGCACGGAAAATTTTTCGGACTCGGAAATATTCAGATACAATAAAAGTTCTGACGCTGTTTTGGATTTGATAAACGGACGCGTTGACGCAGTAGTTGTAGACGATGCTCCTGCGAAGAAGCTTGTAAGACTTTCCGGAAATAAAGTTAAAATGCTTGATGAATATCTTTTTGAAGAAGGATATAGGATTGCTGTGCCTAAGGGAAGCACGGAACTCCTTGACTACATAAATTTAATACTTAAACAAATGCGTGATTCAAAAGAAATAGATAAAATAGTGAATAAATATATTATTGAAGCAGGAACTCCCAGCCTCGATTTGATAGGACAAATTGACAATAACTTGTTTTGTAAAAATCGTTACAAGATGATATTCGGAGGACTTTTCAATACGATTATAATAACAGCAGCAGCTCTTGTGATGGGAATATTTATAGGCCTTATTATTTCGCTGATTAAAGTTAGCCGTAATAATAACATTATATTTAAATTTTTGAAATTTCTTGCGAATATTTATCTAACCGTAATCCGAGGAACTCCTGTTGTTGTTCAGTTGTTCGTAATATACTACCTTATACTTGCATCTACAGGATTAAGTAAAGTAACGGTTGCAATGATAGCTTTCGGAATAAACTCAGGAGCATATGTTTCGGAAGTAATACGTTCGGGAATAATGTCAATAGATAACGGTCAATATGAAGCCGGAAGGTCACTTGGACTGAGTTCCGGGCTTACGATGAAAAAAATAATATTACCTCAGGCGTTTAAAAATATTTTACCGACTTTAGTCAATGAATTTATACAGCTTATAAAAGAAACATCCGTTGCCGGATTTATAGGTGTTACGGATTTGTCGCGTGCAGGAGACATCATAAGAAGCCAAACGTATGAGCCTTTGGTACCGCTTATGACTGTTGCACTGATATATCTTGTTATAGTGATGTTTACCACTTTGATTATGTCTCTTATAGAAAGGAAGCTGCGTGTAAGTGATAAGCGTTAAAAATCTTTATAAAGAATTTCATCAGGGAGATAAAGTTTTAAGGATACTTAACGGAATTAACGTAGATATAAAAAAAGGTGAAAAAATAGCCGTTATAGGTCCGTCTGGTTCGGGAAAGAGTACGTTTTTGAGATGTCTTAACGGACTCGAAACCCCGACGAGCGGTGAGATTGAATTTGAAGGAAAAAGCATAACCGATAAGAAATGTAACATGGACGCTGTTCGAAGAGATATAGGGATGGTATTTCAACATTTTAATTTGTTTCCTCATCTTAACATCCTTAAAAATATAACCTTGGCACCCGTAGCTCTTAAAATTTATTCTCAAAGAGACGCGGATAATTTTGGTTTGGCTCTTCTTGAGAAAGTAGGGCTTAGAGATAAAGCTTTTGACTATCCAATAAGGCTTTCGGGAGGACAAAAGCAGCGTGTTGCAATAATACGCTCGCTTATAATGAATCCTAAAGTAATGCTTTTTGATGAACCCACGTCTGCTCTTGACCCCGAAATGATTAAGGAAGTTATAGCTGTAATGACCGACATTGCTAAACACGGAATGACAATGGTGGTTGTTACTCACGAAATGAGTTTCGTAAAAAGTGCCGCAACACGCGTTTTGTTTATGGATAACGGTAAAATAATTGCCGATGAGTCACCTGAAGAACTTTTTAATAATTGTCAAAACGTGAGAGTTAGCAAGTTCCTCAATAAATTGGTTTAGAATTTTAATTAAAGGAATGCATGTATGAAAATATTGTCAAAGTCAGCTTCTGAAACTGAAGAAATAGGCAAACGCCTTGCAAAAAAACTTAAGGGAAATGAAACAATTGCTCTTTACGGTGATTTGGGCGTTGGTAAAACTGCACTTACAAGAGGAATTTCAGAATATTTTGGTCTGAAAGATTGGGTTTCAAGTCCTACTTTTTCCATAATGAACGAATACCGCACAGGACAGTACCGTATTTGCCACTTTGACATGTACAGAGTTCACAGTTTCGAAGATTTGGAATCAACAGGTTTTTTTGAATGCCTTGGTAACGCTATTGTTATAATTGAGTGGAGCGAAAATATAACTGATTTTATACCCGAGAATTCTATTAGAATAAAACTTTTTAAAACCGATAAAGAATTTGAAAGAGTTTTTGAAATAGAAGGAGTTGATTTGGATTGAAAATACTGGCTGTTGATTCTTCGTCTTTGACTGCTTCTGCGGCAGTAGTTAATGACGGCAAAATAGTTGCGGAATTTTTCGTAAACGCAGGACTTACACACAGTGAAACGTTAGCTCCGATGATAAAATCAGTTCTGGATTGCTCTGTCGTTAAGCCGAAAGATATAGATTTGTATGCGGTAACA
>CABUYS010000104.1 GCA_902495835.1 uncultured Oscillospiraceae bacterium
ACATTTTAATCTTTGCAATTTGCCTTTTCAAGATACAAAATTCGGAGCATATTATTCCTTTGTTTACGGAGATGCTACTTTTATAGTCTTGAATACAAATACGGGTATCGAGGGAGAGCTTGATAAAAAGCAGTACAAATGGGCTCTCAGTGTTGCGAAAAACGCAAAAACAAAATGGAAAATACTCTGTGCTCATAAATCGCCGTATTCAAACGGGCCGCACCACAAGGATTATGATGTCAAAAAAATAGGTCGGCAAATAAACGATTTGGCATATTACGGTGAGATTGACGTCGTTTTCGGAGGACATGACCATGTTTATGTCAGAACGCCGTTTTTGATTGAAGGAACTCCCGAAAAAAGAGATAGCATATCAAAAAAATTTAAAGACGCTAATGAAAATAAATTTATTAATCCAAAGGGCACCGTGTTTGTTGTTCCTTCGACGTCAGGCGTGAAAAATTACGGAGGAGGTATTGTACCGGATTTTCCAGTTTGTAAATCTCTTAATGTCGCAAATCCCGTTTATTCAACCGTAAAGATAAACGACGAAGGATTTTTCTTCTCATCATATGAATTCAACATTAAGGATTCGGGTTTTAAAGAAATCGATTCATTTTCAATTTTTAAAGACAGCAAATTTGAAAATCAAGCCGACGGAAAAACCGTATCTTCATATATTGACTCTATTCCCGATATTCCGGGAATTGATAACGATAAGATAATAAATAAAATAAAATCAATGTACGAAAAACTTGAATATTCCGAAAAACTTAAAGTAAAGAATTATGACAAATTTTTAAATGCCGTAAGGAAAAATGAAAGTTACAAAAACATACAAAACATGGATATAAGGGTTGTTCGGAGCCGTCATGAGTTTGTGAGCGCTTTGAAAGAGCCTACTGTAGGGACTATAATAACCAACTGCAGTGAGATAAAATTTGAAAATCATTTTTCTTTAAACGGAAAAGTTGTAATTGACCGCGATATTTGCATTACGGGAGAGGCAAAACTGTCTCACGTAACGTTTGTTTTGAAACAGGGAGCTTTTTGCGTTTTATCGGGTAATGTTTGCGTTGATAATACAAGAAAGCCGTTTTCTTTGTATCCTGCGAGAAATATTTTTGAAATGAATCACAACTGCGTTTTGGCAATAGAAAAAAATGCAGCAATTAACGGTGGCTACGGATTAGGTTTTAAAGGCTACGGAATAAATATGACAGGCGAAAACACATCGGTTTATCTTAACAGTTCAGGGCATAATTTTGTAAGCAGGGGAGTTGTAAACGCACCCGAAAGAACGTCAATGGTGAGCATTGGTTCGGGTAAATATCTTTCTTCTGGCGGGTGTTATACTTTTACCGTAAACGGTCTTTTAAAAGTATCGGGAGGATTTATAAGAAGCATAAAAGGCTGCGAAAAATCCAAAATTTTAATAAATTCGGGGATAATAGGCGAAAACAATAAACTTCAATACCCCGTTCCGATTGAAACTTACGGTAAAATAGAAGTAAGCGGAGGCATGATAAAAAACAGAAATGGAATATCAGTATACGTTCATGGAAAGAATAATATGGAGAGTTCATATTTTGGTAATTCCGTTGATATTACGGGTAAAATTTTGTATAATTAAATCTCTCGAAAGGTGGGACAGGGATTGCTTTAGCGATTCCGATTCTATGAGAAATTATAGACGACTCAACAGCAGAGAACAAAAGAAGCTTAATTTTTACAAAAACTCCGGATTGATAATGAAAAAAAGCATAAAATGGTGGATTGTGTTTTTTGGAATAGGATGTTTGTTTCTTGTCGGTATGGTGTTTCTTTGTAAATTCGCGGACAGTGCGGGTTTGGAAGATTCAGTGGTAGATATGCTTGCTTTAAAATCAAATAAAGGAATAATTTTTAATGACACCGACGGTATGAATGAACTTAGCAAAAAAGAATTAGAGCGTGAGTCCGCAAAAAGCGAGATTATAAACAGCGAAAATGATAAAAAAGATAACTTGGAAAAAGATGTAAAAGAAGTTTCGTCTGAAATAAAAAGCAATAAGTTATATGATTTTTCCGACTGGAATGAAAAATGCCCCATGGAAATGAAAGTAATAAATAAGGATAATCCCATACCCGAAAACATGAATTTTAAAACCAAAGTTTGCCGCGGAAAAGAAATAAATTCGGTAGCTTACGAAGATTTAAATTTGATGATATCGGATGCAAAAAAAGACGGAATATTACTGTGGATTTCATCGGGGTACAGGGATATAAATTTGCAAACAAAACTTTTTAATCGCCAAACGGAAAGAGAAAAATCCAAAGATATTATTTCAGACGAAGAAGCGGCCAAACGTGCTGCCAAAATTGTGGCAAAGCCCGGTACGAGCGAACACAATACGGGTTTAGCCGTGGATTTTAACGGCGTAGAGGATAATTTTTATAAAACAAAAGAGTATAAGTGGCTTATGGATAACGCGCACAAATACGGATTCATAGAGAGGTATCAAAAGAAGTGGAAAGATTGCACGGGAATTATTTATGAACCTTGGCACTTCAGGTATGTCGGCAAAGAATACGCACCAAAAATAAAAGAAAGCGGTCTTTGCCTGGAAGAATATGTTGTTGATTATCTTATTAAAGTAAAATATAAAGGAGCAGATAACCATGAGTAAAGTCAGAACAAGATTTGCACCAAGTCCTACGGGATACATGCATATAGGGAATTTAAGGACGGCTCTTTATGAGTATTTGATTGCAAAATCTCAAAACGGAGATTTTGTTTTACGCATAGAAGATACCGACCGCAGCCGATATGTCGAAGGAGCGGAAGAAGTTATTTATAATACTTTGAAATCCGTGGGACTTAAACACGATGAAGGCCCCGATATAGGCGGAAAATATGCACCTTATGTTCAAAGCGAGCGTAAAGGAGAATATCTTAAATACGCAAAACAGCTTGTTGAAAAAGGTGCGGCATATTATTGTTTTTGTGAGAAAAATGATAACGCCGAAGGGCATTCCGAATCGGGTCACAGCGATAAATGCCGTGATTTGAGCGAAAGCGAAGTCGAAGAACTTCTTAAAAGCGGTAAAAAATATGTTATTCGTCAAAAAATGCCGAAAGAAGGCACTACTTCGTTTGAAGACGCGGTTTTTGGAACAGTTACGGTTGAGAATAAAGAACTTGAAGATCAGATACTTATAAAAAGCGACGGATATCCTACATATAATTTTGCAAACGTTGTTGACGATCATGAAATGGCAATTACTCACGTTGTTAGGGGCTGTGAATATCTTTCTTCGACTCCGAAATATAATCTTCTTTACGAGGCTTTGCAGTGGCAAATTCCTGTATATGTTCACCTTCCTTTGATAATGGGACAAAATGAAGACGGCACGGTTTCAAAGCTTTCAAAAAGGCACGGAGCGGTAAGTTTTGAAGATTTGGTCGGAGTCGGTTATTTGCCCGAAGCAATAATAAATTATATTGCGTTTTTGGGTTGGTGTCCTGAAGACAATCGTGAAATTTTTTCGCTTGAAGAACTCGTAAAGGAATTCTCCGTAAAAAGAATAAGCAAATCTCCCGCGGTGTTTGACTACAAAAAACTGGATTGGTTTAACGGAGAATACATAAAAAGCAAAACCCCGGAGCAATTCGAAGAACTTTCAAAACCGTATATTTCTAAGGCTGTTAGGGATGAAAGTAAATTCAAAAAAATCTCGGAACTTTTGCAAGGTAGAATATCCAAACTCAGTGAAATACCGCAAATGATTGATTTCTTTGAAGAACTGCCCGATTATGACGTAGAGTTATTTAAGAACAAAAAGAGTAAAACGACAGTAGAAAGTTCTTTGCAAACGCTTGAAATCGGACTTAAAAAACTTAATGATTTATCTGTTTGGAACCATGACAGTATTCATGATTTACTTATAAACATGGCTGTAGAAGCAGGAGTCAAAAACGGAGCTGTAATGTGGCCGATAAGAATAGCAGTTTCGGGAAAAGCGATGACCCCCGGCGGAGCAATTGAAATTTTGGAAATACTCGGAAAAGAAGAATCAATTAAACGCATAAGTGGCGCAATAGACAAAATAAAAAATTGTTAAAGGAGTTTTGAATATGTCGGAAGATATTACACTAGAACCAACTGAATCAGCAGGAAATTTTGTTTTTGAGGCTATTAAAAAAGATATTTCACCCGAAGGAAGGTTTTTTGGCGAGACTGTTAACACACGTTTTCCGCCCGAACCTAACGGTTATCTTCATATAGGTCATGCAAAGGCAATTTGTATTAATTTCGGAGCGGCTAAAAAATTTAACGGAATGTGCAATCTTCGCATGGACGACACAAATCCTTCCAAGGAAGACGTTGAAT
>CABUYS010000105.1 GCA_902495835.1 uncultured Oscillospiraceae bacterium
GGTATTTTGCAAAGTTTTTGACAGTGAACTGCAAAAGCTAATTGAGGATAAAAACTATTCTTTAGACGGAATCAATTTTCTTTGGGGTATATATAATAAGCACCATAATGAAATGAAAAAAGAATTGAAAAATGATAAAACTGATTTTTCAAAAAATTTAAAGTCTAACTTGTTAAAAAAATACGGATTAGGATTTAGAAAAAGCAATAATAATACCTTGTTTGAGGAAAAAGTTGTACGTCTATACAATTACTTAATGAACATTGCTTGATGTTCCCAAAATTTCACCTCATTTATTAAATGTGCTATAATATCAAATATAAAAATTAGAATCAAAAGGGAGTGGTATATGTGGTAATTAAAAATATAAAAGAAACTGTGGCTGTAAGCGAAAATATTTTAGAAATCTTGAAGTACAGTCACTTTAATCCAACAAAGGAAAAGCTATCGAAACTAATGCAAAAATATCATGAAGATAAAGATGTCTTCCCCTTTGCAAGCTTTGATGGAGATAAAATTTCAGGAGTAATCGTAGTTCAAAAAATTGAGAATGAAACTTACGAAATAATTGATATAGCAGTCGATGAAAATTATCGTGGACAAGGTATCGCTTCAAAATTAATTGACTATGTTATAGAAAAGCTGAATATTAAAATTCTTTTTGCCGAAACTGACGATGATGCAGTGGGATTTTATGAAAAATATGGTTTTAAAACTGAAAATATTAAAAATAAAGAGTACACAAGGTATAAATGCACTCTAAAGACCTTTGAAATAATAAAACTTAAGCTTGAAGATTTCGGAAAATGCGACAGTATTTGGGATTTAAAAGAAAACGAAGAATTCACCCAAAATATCTACGATGAGTTAAAATCAGGAAATAGACTAACGTTTATTTATAAAGATAAAAAATCAAAAGCTTTTTTGGGAGAAATAAGTATTGTTTTTAATAAAGAAAAACTATACACCATAAAAAACACAAGAATATACTTATCCCGATTAATTGTAAAAGACACTTGCCGTAAGAAAGGTATTGGGACAATACTGTGTAATTATATATTGGAATATTGTAAAAACCTCGGATATAAAGAAATGACTTTGGGAGTGAATCTTGATAATTATGGCGCAATAAAGCTTTATCATAAGCTGGGGTTCAAAGAAATTCTTTTGGTAGACAAAGATGAATACGGAGAATATATTGTTTTGTTAAAAAAATTAATTTAAAAAATCCAAGTTAAAAGTATCTTATTTTATTTTCTTAAAAGATAAATTTCCGCTTGTTCTCGGGTAAAATCAAAATTATTGAGCCAAAGTAGATTTAAGAAGTTTTAACTGAGAACATACTTATCGTTATGTCGTATTTAACATGCGTGTTACTTGCCCCAAAAGTGCTTGATGTTCCCATTTTTCTTTAACCTCTTTTAAAATATCATTTTTGGGTGTTGACTAAATTAAAATAATTGCATATAATATAAATGTACAAGATATTGTACCATATCTTGTTAAAAAGGAGAGGATAGATATGTTAGCTGTAAACTATTCCACTATACGTGAAAACCTTAAATCCTATTGCGATAAAGTCACAGACGATAAAGAAACTGTTATCGTTACCAGGAAAGGCGAAAAAAATGTTGTAATAATAAGCCTTGACGAGTGGAATGAACTTTCAAAAGCTGCTAAGAATGCAGAATATTTGAATATGTTAGACCGTTCTTTCAATCAGTTAAGGTCTGGCCAAGGAAGAGAACATGAATTAATCGAGGATGAATACAGTGAGTAAATATTGGTCTGATAAAGCTTGGGATGATTATCTTTATTGGCAAACACAAGACAAGAAAACACTTTTGAAAATTAACAAATTAGTTAAAGATATCGAAAGAAACGGTTTATCTAAAGGAATCGGTAAACCCGAGCCACTTAGGTATAGAAAAGGATGGAGCCGACGAATTGATGAAAAAAATCGTTTGGTTTACGATATTGATGAAAGTGGAAATATTTTGATTGCTTCTTGTAGAGACCATTATGAATACTAAGGTGCTGATTTGGCTCAGCATCTTATTTTATTTTTTTAAAAGATAAATTCCCGCTTGTTCTTAGATAAAATCAAAATTATTGAGCCAAAGTAGATTTAAGAATTTTATATTGAGAACGTATTTATCGTTATGTTGTATTTAACATGCGTGTTACTGGTCGAAAAAGTGCTTGATGTTCCCAATATTTCACCTCGTTTTAAAAATTGATATTGACAATATATCTGAATTTGTATATAATATTGATATGATTATTTTTTAGGAGTTGATTTGTATGCCGGCAATAAGACCAAGCGCAGATTTACGCAATGACTATAACAGCATAATTGATTACTGCAAAGAAACTAATAAACCTGTATTTATAACCAAGAACGGACACGGTGACGCAGTTATTTTAAGCATGGAAAGTTATGATAATCTTTGTAGTAAATATGAACTTTACAGATTAATCGATGAAGGCATTAAAGATGTTTCAACGGGCGATGTAATGCCATACGAAGACGCTATTAAAGAAATTACAGGTGAGGAGCTTTAATTTGTAATGTATAAAGTTTTAATATCTAAAACTGCCACCAAAGATTTAAAAAGTGCATTTGAATATATAAAATACACTTTAAAAAATCCTATTAGTGCTGAAAATTTAATCGCATCTTCAAAATCAGCGTTTAAATCTTTAGAAAATATGCCGGAAAGGCAGCCGATAGTTAAAGATGAATATTTATCAAAATTTGAAATTAGAATTTTACCTATAAGTAATTACCTTGCTTTTTACAACATAACAAAAAATACGGTAACAATTATTAGATTTCTTTATTCAAAGAGAGATTGGAAAAAATTTTTAAGATAGTACCTTAGGGTGCTATTTTATTTTTTTAAATGATAGATTTCCGCTTGTTTTTGAATAAAATGCAAAATTATTGAGCCAAAGTAGATTTAAGAATTTTATATCGAGAACGTATTTATTGTTATGTTGTATTTAACGTGCGTGTTACTGGTCGAAAAAGTGCTTGATGTTCCCAAAATTTCACCTCATTCATTAAATGTGCTATAATATCGAATATAAAAATTTAAACCAAAAGGAAAGATTTAATTTATGCAAGAAATGTGCATGACACACCCGATTTTTCCAACACCAAACATTAGAAAAACTGCTGATTTTTACGTTCAAAAATTAGGATTTAATGCAGTTGAATATCTAAATTCCAAAGAGCCTCATATATGTCTATACAAAGACGATATTGAAATAATCCTTACGGATTCAAAAGGTCAAAAAGTTGTTCCAAACCACGAATTATATGGCTACGGATATGATGTTTATATAATTGTAAATAATCAAGAAGAGTTACAGAAAGAATTTGATAGCAAAAGGCTTAAAGTTGTAAAAAGGCTTTCTGTAACCGACTATAATAATAAAGAACTGGTTTTGGAAGATATAGACGGTAGATGGCTTGCTTTTGGTGTAAAGCTTGATGCTGATAAATGGAAAACTGAATATTTGAAAGAAGAACAAGTCTTAAAAGACGTTTTGAAAGATTATGATGTTGAGATTTTATATATGGGGGTTTCAAAATATACTGACGGCACTAATAATTTTTCCATTAAAATAGCCATTGGTTTTGAAGACCATAAAAATGAAAAAGAAATAATTAAAATTTTGCAAACATTGGGATATTACTATGCCGACCTTAATTCGGATCATCCTGACGTTTTTAAGCTTTTGACAAAATTCCGTAATAACATTAAGTACTCTGATGAAACACATACTATATTTCTTCAATGTAAGCACAGTGTACTGTGGAAAAATCCTAATAATGTATTGTGGGAAAATCTTGTGATGATGTCAGAACCACTATACGAAAATAGAATCAAAGAAATATTGAAGAAACGCTCATAGAACTCAATAAAATAATTTTATAAATCACAGAAATATTTACTTTATTTTTTTGAATGATAGATTCCCGCTTGAACGAGGATAAAAAGCAAAATTTCCTAACTGCAAAGAGTTAAGAAATTCGCCGTCAGTAATATAAAGCTTGTTGTCTGTCATATATGCAACTTCGATTCCGTTTTGTAAAAAAGAAATTTTATCATTACTGATTTTAAGCATAAGATTGTTATTTACTTCACCAAGAATTATATCTCCGTCAACAAATCGAATATAACGGATTATGTTATTAAACTGCTCCGCAGAATTTGCGTCTAAATTATTTATGAGTTCCGTTAAATTGCTAAACTGGTAAGTAAAATCTTCACTCGTTTGTATAAATTGAGTTGTGACATTACTTTTGTATGTTTCAAAGTCTGTAATTTTGGTGTAAAGCTCGGAAACTTGTGACA
>CABUYS010000106.1 GCA_902495835.1 uncultured Oscillospiraceae bacterium
ATTCGTATTTTAGAACATTTTTTTAAACTCGTACAACACTCAAAAATACAACTAGGTTATGGTATAAAAGAAAATGAAACTGATTATTATACCGCGGAAGCGTTCGATCGAATGATGAATTATCTTACAGAAAACAGGTGTCAAGAACCTAGCAGTGAATTTTTTATTACAATCGAACAAATTGAATTAATGTGGAACTTGAAATTGTCAAACAAATTATTGATAGACTTTTCTAATCCTGTACCTAAATTATGCGAAATTTTGAAATGTAGCGACGAAAAAGAACTTACCGAACTTCTACAATTACAGTGCAAAGGAGAGGGCCTTTTTGAAAAACTTTCACCCAAAGACAAAATGTTAAATAACTTTTTCGAACTCGTAAGAGCTGCAAAACAAAAAATTTTACGTGCAAACCCTTGAATCAAAATAATTTAACATCTACACACAAACCGCTGTGTGTAGATGTTTTTTTATGTGTAGAAAACCACGCGAAAGCCCGCGTGGTTCGTTAAAGCTTAAAAAGAAAATCAAAAGGGAAATATTTAAAATGAATAGAAAAGATAGTTTATCACATAACAAGAAAAAAGCAGTTTAATTATATTTTAGATATTTGTAAACATAGAAGTTGCGTAAAAGATAAGAATCTTTTGAGCCTAATAAACTTAACCAGTTGCTTTTTTACCCATGTCTTAACAGCTTTTATTTATACATAATAACCTTTGCGCCAAAAGCCTCTTTTAAGAGTGGCAAGTAACAAATGTATGGCTGTCAGGCCAACTTAGGGCTATTCGCAAAAAAGAAATACCACCCAATATGCGATAAGGATGTTTATTAACTTAATTTTATATATATTGCTGTAAAAAGTTTAAAACCTTAAATCAACGCACTTATATAAAGCATTTTTTCCAATTTTTCATATATTGAGTCAAGCTCGGAAAATAAAAGCGGATTTTTGCCTTTGCCTATTTCCACAGTAAATCCGGGCTTATTAAACTCGGAAATAAACCAATCTTTAAATCCTCCTCCCACCGCAAGGCCTTCAGGAGCACTCAAAGTATATCCACTACTGACAGCGAAAAGTTTAGCAAGCAAAAAAGAGTCTTTTGGAATACTGTCACCATATCTCCAATATATCTCCTCCCCTTGGCTGTGAAAAGCAATTGCATGCTCAAAATCATATTTTTTGCATAAATTCACAAGTGCCTGTGTTTCAGGTTCGCTCTCGGGTTTTGTTCCGCCGTATCGGGTAATCGCAGGGCTTGTTATGCCGTTTTTTAATTCCAATTCATGAAGCTCTTCCCAGTCCGCGTTATAGTTATGATTAAGGTCAACTCCGTGAGCGTTGGCTTGCCAGGAAGATGTGTTTCCTTGGGAAATCTCTTTTACAAAATTTTTATATTTTCCTGCCGAATCGCTCCCCCTTGTCGAAATTTCAACTCCGTCCGGATTTAAACAAGGAATTACAAGCAAACCTCTCTTTTGAAGCTGATTAAAAATATCAATTCCAAAAAGACGTTTTTCCGATTTTATACTATCGCAAAGATTTTTTAAAAACTTCAGCAACAAAAACGAAGTAAGCCACTCCATACCATGAAATGCACCTACCCAAAGAACCATATTATTCTTATTTCCTATCTGCAAAGACTTGATATCTCTAAGGCAAACACTTTTAGCAAAAGTTTCAACTTTTACAAATTCATAATTTAAATCCAGGTCATCAATAAGTTTTTCGCGTTTATCTTCAATAGATAAAAGTAATGACATGTTTAGGTCCTCCCAAAAAACAAAATAGATATTTTAATATATTCAAGGAAAACTTAAATTATTAAGAAAATAATTACTTAACTGTAGAAAAAACATAAAATATCTTGAAAAAAAAATAATAATTAGTATAATCATAATAAGGTTGCGTTTTTTGTATAAAAAGGAGGATTAAATTTATGGCAAAAATAAGATTTTTAGAAAAAAAATCTAAAAAAAATTCACACCAAAATTTATGGGTATGGATGTGTTCGTTAATTTTAATTACCGTATTCTGTGGTGCTTCTTTTAAAGCCAGTTATAAGCAAGTCAAAATCACTTTACCTCAGAAAACAAGCGGTATAGAAAAAATAGAATACGTTGTAAACGGAACTCCTCGCGGAAGTACTTCGGGAAAACCTGCGGTAGGAATCGACGTAAGTTCTTCTATAAATTTTTTAGTAAAAATCAAACCTGACATCTATACAAAATTACGTGTTAAAGATGTCAAAATAGTTTCAGGTTCAAACGGTTCGTTAAAGCTCGGAATTTATAAAATGGACGAAAATGAAAATTTATCCGTTCAATACCCTTCTGACGAAGAACTGATAGACCCTAATCAAACATATGTTTCAGAACGTTATACGGTTTTTAAAGATGAGTCTTTTAAAGTTGAAGGTTTAGTTTTAGATACTTTTGATACAACGATTAAGCTAAATAATTCCGAATACAGCATAAACGAAGCAATGAAAGTTACTTATCAAGATTCAGGCAGTAATGTCAAAGACGCTGAATACGTATCTGAAAACAACTCTTATGTGATAAGAAATACAACAGTCAACAGTAAGCTTAAAATATGGGCAACGGTTAAAGAAGAATACTCTCAGTCAGTCCCTGTTTTTTTGAAAGGGGAAGAAAAAATTTCAAAATCTGAAAGCGACGGTAGCATAACAATACCTTGCGTTAAACAAGATAGTGAAATAACAGTACAAAACATATCTAAAAACAGGTATAGTATTCTCTTTGAAAATTATCCGGGAGTAACTTTTAAATACAAAAAAGATAGCACAAACGATGATTTTAAAACAACTAATACCGGTTCAATAAATGCCGTTCACGGAGAAGATTTTTCTTTTACTTGTGAAAATGAAGACAAAGAATTTTTCAGTGAAAGAGAAGTAACCGTAAACGGAACGGCTCTAAGGCCAACAGACGGAATTTACAGTTTAAAACATGTATCTGAAGATACTGTCGTGTCCATAAAAGATAAAGCAGATTCTTTCTATAAAATTTCACTTTTGCCTGACACTTCAGGAGCATACGTTACCGACAATTCAGGTGATGTGGTAAGCAATGCAAAAACAAAATACGCAGATTCATACAGCTTTAAAATAGCAGCCAAAGAAGGCTACAGTCAAGGTATAGATAATGCTCTGATATATGCAGTTTCAAGCGATAAGCTCACAAACGGCGATTATGATGTTTCGGCGAATCCCGATGAAGCTCGGAATTATTTAATTACCCCATCCTATGACGGAGTATTTACGATAAATTCCGTAAAAGAGCCTATTTCTCTCGTAGTTAAAAATTTAAACTTAAACGTATACACATTAAGCACTCCCAAAAATCTTAATAACGGCCATTATGAAGTTTTGGAAAATGAAAATGTAAAAAAAGAATCCGATACCAAATATAAGGTAACTCATGGATTTCCTGTCCAGATTACAGTAATTCCCGACCAAGGAAAAAGTATTTCTAAAATGAATTTTGAATGCAACGATGAGAGTGTTGAAATTTCACGCAGCGAAAACACGTACACTCTGCAAAATATAAAAAATGATATAGATGTCGCTATGAGTAACATACGCGATATAGAGTATGACGTAGATTTTACGAACCCAGGAGCAATTTGTAGAAACGAGTACGGAAGTATATATGAAAATAATCATGGATTGGTAACTTTAAAAACAGGTGTAATGAAGTTTAGAGCAGAGTGTTCCGGAGGAGACTATGAAACAACTTCGGAAGGAATAAAGGCGGTTTTAGAGTCAGGAAAAGCCACTTTAACCGCTCCGGAAAATCCGGGAGATTACTATGTTTTGTCGGATGTTTACGGAGATGTAAAAATTTCAATAACGGGAATAAAACGAAAAAATTTAAATGTTTCAATAAACGTAGATGATGAATTATTTGATATAAAGTCAGCGTCAGGAAATCAAGCTCTTCCCAAATCAAATCAAGTTGAATCAGGTACTGACTTTGATTTTAAGGTTGAATCAAAAAATGGTTCGGAAGTTACTGTACTAAGTGATACGGGAGAAAAATTAAATCCGGTTGAAGAAGGTACAAGTTTGTACTCTTTAAAAGGCGTTTCCAGAAGCACATCAATAAATGTTGTAAATAATTATGCCGCTACAAACGACGCTTCAGGAAGCGAGGATAATTATGATAATTTCAATAAATATTATCGATTCTTTGACAGTAAAGTTGAGATAAGTGCGGAAGGTATCAAAAGTAAAGATAAACCCTCTTCCGGTTCAGGCTCTAATGAAAACACTAATAACGATAACACTTCTCC
>CABUYS010000107.1 GCA_902495835.1 uncultured Oscillospiraceae bacterium
AGCATTACAACCGGGGTGATAATTGCTGAAATTTTCCAGCTGAATTTTCTGAGGATGTTTGTGCTCAAAAGTGTTGCGCAAATTGTAAATATACCTGTCGCTATAGAAAGTCTGCCCATCATTTGTGCGTATTCACCGGCACCTTTTAAGCTGGCTCTCATTTGTTCTTTCCAAACTACTTCTGTGAAGTTAACAGAAATACCATATGCGATTATCAATACTGCAATCAATCCGATATAGGGTGAAGTAAACAGAATTTTGATACCTTCTGCAATACTGACTTTTGCTTTCTTTTTCTTTGTTTTGACTTCTGAAGGGTCATAAAGTCTTGGATCTTTAAGAATAACTGCATTTATGAAATAGAATATTCCCATTGTTGCGAATGCGAACAAAATACAAAGTCCGATAAGAATTCTTACGTTTTTGTCAAACTCGGCACCTTTTGCTTTAGACATACTTCCGAGAATTCCGCCCGAAAGAATAACACCGATATTTGCAATCAAAGCATAAAGACCATAGAATCTCTTAACTTCGTTCTTTTTGGTTACTTCGTTTGCGAACTGCCAGAAAAGTGAAGAAATTGCAATTGTTCCCCACATTTCGGAAATAACATAGAATAAAGTATATGACCAGTTAGTAAGGCAAGGAATGATATAGTAGAAAAATCCAGGCCATGAAGCTTGCATACCTCTTACAACATCAGCATTTGCGTGAATAGAAGAAGCATTAGGAAACAAAACCAAAACAAAAATCGCATAGAATCCAATAAACATTGATACCATTATATAAAATGTTTTGTAGCTTCCGAATTTGCCTATGAGATATGTAAACAACATAACTACTAAAAATGCTGCCGGCATAACGAACCATAATTTAAGAACCGGAATAAGTTCGGTGCCTCCGCATACTGCGTATTTTTGAATAAATACGTCTTTGAGGTCCCTTACCATTGTGTAAACAAACAAAATGCAGAACATAAGAAGGCTCATGGGAAGAAGCTTCTTGAGTTCATAATTGTGAATTGGCCACAAAATTTGTTGAAACTTGTTAAATTCAGGCTTTTGTGAAACGCCTTGCGATGAATCGCTCATTTAAAACATACTCCTTTACAAATATTATAAATTGTGCTGCTGACAAAGAAAACGGTTTAACCACATCCTCTCCGTACAAATTTTTGATAAAAGTAACAGCCTCCGATTAAGCGACAAGAAAAAATTCTATGAGATTCTTTTTACACAGTTTTGATATAATCTATTACAATCAATGCAAAAAGATTCCTAAACCGCTTAACAAAGACAAAAATACGCTCGAAAGTTTCAATGATTTTTACGCTCGAAACTTTCAAGTATCACTTATGTTTCACATTATAACAGTATACGACATTTATTACAACTATAATTTTTAATTTTTTATAATAATTTGCAAAATTTCTGCAATTAACAAAATTATTGTTTATTTCCAAATAAAATCATTATTTTACTTGCATTTAATTCACTTATTTGATAATATAATATAACAGGCGTAAATCGTAATATTTACAAAAAATGTTTAAGCTTGAAAACTTAAATTAAAATAACTTATGATAAGGAGATTGTGTCATGGCAAAATGTCAGATTTGTGGAAAAGCAGCATCATTTGGAATAAAGGTTTCTCACTCTCACAGACGTTCAAACAAAATGTGGAAACCGAATATTAGAAGAGTTAAAACGGTTATAAACGGAACTCCTACTCATGTATACACTTGCACAAGATGTATGAGAACTCGCAAAACCGCAGCTAACGCTTAAAATTCGGCGGCACTTCTTGAAATTTGAATCTTTAAAAAACAGCATTATCTTAAAACAAACAAAAAACTTTGACCTTGATCAGACTTTTGATTGTGGTCAATGTTTTCGTTTTGAAAAAATTAATAACGTATTTGAGGGTATATCAAAAAATTATAGTGTAAAGTTGATTCAAAGCAATGACGAAATAATATTTTTAAGTACCAATCAAGATGATTTTGAAAATTATTGGTATAATTATTTCGACCTAAGTACCGATTACGCCTTAATAGGAGAAAAATTATCGCTGTTACATCCAATTTTAAAGGAAGCATATACTAATTGCAGCGGCATAAGAATACTAAAACAAGAACCGTGGGAAACATTGTGTTCGTTTATAATATCTCAAAACAACAATATACCCAGAATTAAAAAAATAATATCGTCGCTTTGCTGTTTATACGGCGAAAAAACAAAAAACGGATTTTTATTTCCTAAAGTGGAAAAAATATCTTCTTTAAATGTTTCTCAGCTTGAGCCTATCCGAAGCGGATTTCGTGCGAAATACATATTAGATGCAGCTCAGAAAGTCGCAAGCGGAGAAATAGATTTTAATCAAATAGAAAAATTGAATTACCTAGAGGCTAAAAACACATTGATGAAAATTCACGGAGTAGGTCCTAAAGTAGCAGATTGCATTTTGCTTTACGGATTCCACAAATTGGAAGCTTTCCCTATGGATGTTTGGATGAAAAAAATAATGAACAGATTTTTTAAAGACAAATCTCCTGAATTTTTTGGAGAATTTGCAGGGGTAGCTCAACAATATTTGTATCACTATACTCGAAGCAATCCACAAATTTTGGATTAAAAAATTTATTTTATTACTACTTTTTGAGTTTGTTGATGGTAAAATTTTATGCTGTATGAATTTATACTTTTAAAAAACTTGAGTATTAAGACTTTTGCACAGAATAATTATTTCACAAGGATTCAAAATTTTTACGTACAGACAATTATTTATTGAAAGTCGTATTCTCAAGTAAGGTCATTAAACGTATGTTAATGAATTTAATTTTTAAATTGTATGTATTTTATCTACTTAACGGTTCAAAAAATTTTATACGCAAAAAAGGCAGGCTCGCAATAATATCTGCGAACCTGCCCTTTTATTTTGTGTTAGGCAATCACAAAAGTTAATCCTCCCCTATGCGAATGAAAAATAAAAATCCAATAACCGAATTCGTAATAATATATTTATTTTTAAGATTACATATATTCTTATCTACTTAGTAATTCAAAAAGTCTCTTTATACAAAATCTAGCTTCTTATACATGTAATTTCTATCTACTTATTGTCTCAAAAATTTTTATACGCAAACGACAGGCTCGCAATAATATCTGCGAACCTGCCCTTTTATTTCATTTTAAACAAATACAAAAACTAGTCTCTTCTGCGTGAACGAGAAATAAAGATAAGTCTCAAAAGCGAAGCCAGTGAAGTAATCATTGCAGCAACATACGTAAACGCCGCGGCACTTAGGACTTCCTTTACACCTTTTTCTTCCTCGCGGCTCACAAGCCCTTCTTCTTTAAGAGCTGCAAAAGCTCTGCGACTTGCGTTAAACTCCACAGGAAGAGTTACAAGCTGAAAAAGTACAGCCAAGGAATACAGCATTATTCCGAAATTTACAACGAAACTATATTTTACGGGCAAAAGCAAACCTATGAACACCAAAGGCATGGCAAGATTTGAACCTATCTGAACAACGGGTACAAGCATATGACGAATTTTAAGAGGAGTATAATTTTTAGCATTTTGAACCGCATGACCTGCTTCGTGAGCACCAACGCTCAAAGACGCTATAGTTGAACGAGAATGCACATTTTCGGATAAAGCTATATGATTCGTTCGAGAATCAAAATGGTCGCTGAAATATCCGCCTGTTTTTCCAATTGACACACCAGAAACATTATTATGCTTTAAAACAGCTTCCGCAGATTCAACGCCTGTAAGCTTAGCCCCTATTTCGGAATATTTTTTAAAAGCTCTTTGAACTTTAAAGTGAGAATATAACGGAATAATCAAAGCGAATATAAGGTAAACAAAGTAGCTTGAATCGTAATAATACATATTTTTTCTCCTATTCATTAAATACTGTTCGTGAGTATTTTACCACAAAAGTATAATATTTTCAAATACGGTTAAACTTTAAAAGTGCTAAAAAAATATTTTTTAAAAAAATTAGCACTCAGGGGTTGACACTGCCAAAAAGCAGTGCTACACTATACTTACAAGCTAATTTATAGTTTGTTTAATACTTTTATATTTTCAGGAGGTTTAATATTATGTATATGATGCCATATGGTAAGGACTTATTCGATGATATTTTTGACCCGGTGGAAAAACTTTTACACAGCGGTACATTACTTCGTCCACATTCAAAAAGCGTCATGAACACCGACGTTGTAGAAAGAAATGACGGAATCGAATTAATAATGGATCTCCCCGGC
>CABUYS010000108.1 GCA_902495835.1 uncultured Oscillospiraceae bacterium
CCTGCTGACAATGTTCGGGGCCTGCAAGCACGCCTTTGCTTTCGCTTACTTCAACTCCTGTTTTTACTCCTATTCCAAATTTCTTTGCGAAATCCCCCAAAAGTTCCGCTCCGAGACGTCTTCCGAGTTCCGCAAAATAAACGTTACAGGATTTTGCCAATGCATTGACTATACTTGTGTTTCCGTGAACGCCCATACATCTTAGACGATATCCCGAATAATAATTATAACTTCCCGAGCAGCGTATTGGTTCGTCAGGTGTTACTTTTCCCGACTGAAGTGCCGCACACGCAACAAGAGGTTTATAAACCGAACCCGGAGCATATGCTCCCATAAAAGCACGATTAAGTAACGGTACGGCTTTATCGCCTGCAAGCTCGGAATAATAAGTTTTGTCCTCCATAAATCGGGTCAAGTCATAGCTCGGATAAGTCGCCGCAGCCAAAACGGAAAAATCTTTTACATTAAGAACTACAGCCGCTCCCGAACAGCAGTCAGCCGCTCCTTTGTGAGCTCTTTCAACGTTTTCTTTAAGAGACTTGTTTGCAACCTCTTGAAGTTTGGAAGAAAGCGTAAGATAAACGGTATTTCCCGACTGAGCAGGCTCTTTTTCAGATACATCCATAACCTGTCCGTCGCGGGACATTTGAATCATCCGTTTACCGCCTATTCCGCGTAAATAATCTTCGAAAATGCTTTCTATTCCCGATTTTCCTATAATTGCGTCCATAGCATAAGTTTCTTTGCGTTTTTCGTATTCTTCCGAAGACATAAAACCTGTGTACCCGACAATATGTGGAGCAATTTCACCGTTTATATATTTTCTTAAAAGAGATGTTTGAACTCTTAAACCTTTGAATTCTTCGGATTTTTCGCTTATGATCAGCACCGCTTCTTTGCTTATGCTGTCGGAAAGAACATAAGGCGTACCTTTTGAATAGTGTCTGCTGTTTTTTTCCATGTTAAGCCTTACACTGCAAATTATTCTTTGGTCACTTTTTGAAAAACTTTCGGCTTTATATTTTTTTATCATCGCTTTCATGCAGTCGTCGGCTGAAGCGTCTTCGGGAAGTTTAAGAGTCTTTTTAAGACTTTTGCTCTGCTGGTCTTTACCTTCTTCAAAGCGAAAATTCTTGTTTTCAAGCTTAATCGGCAACAAGTCAATCCAGTTGCATTTAAGAGATTCGAGAAATTTTACGGATTTCAAAATAAACTCATTTTCTTTCTCTTTCGGCACCAAAAGCCTGTCTATAACCGCTTTGTAGCCCGTATCATTAACAGCTAAACCGACTGAATCGCAATCAAGAATTTCTCCGCGCACGGGGTCGGTCGTAACAAAATATATGTTACTGCTGTTTGCACGCAGTTTATAATATTCGGCGTTTACTATCTGCCAGTCAACGAGCCTCGAAACAAAAACCATAAATACAATTGATATTACAGTAAACAACATAAGGTATCTTTTTTTATTAAAAACTTTTGAGTTTATTTTGCTCACCTCCGCTGTTTCCTCTCATAAAGTAGCATATGGAACGGTTCAATAAAAATATCAAAGGCGACACGACCGCAGCATAAATAAGAGAAGGAACAAACATTTTATTCCATGCAAACCATGCGTCGTTGTACCCCGGAATAACAAACGAAAAACAAAATCTCAAAGCCGCAACCAAAGTATTGATTACAATGGACAAGAGCCACACTGACCAAAAATTAGACCTTATGAAATACTTTGAAAGCACTCCCAAAATATATCCCAAAAGGGAAAACATCAAAGAACAAATTCCAACAGGTATTCCAAAAGCAACATCCAAAAAGGCTCCGCAGACAATTCCGAATATCATACCCATGTATTCTTTTTCCCAAATCGAAACCGAAACAAACACCGACACAACAAAAAACGGATGAGCATTCAACGCACTTATACCCAAAAGCGAAGACTGCTCAAGACAATAAAAAACATACAGTTCCAAAAAATAAACAACAAATCTCAAAAAACCGCTAACTCCGTTTGTTCTCATTTTAAATCCTCAGCTCTTACTATCTTTCAAAATTTCTATTGCGCCTTTTCCTTTAAAGCTCGAAACAACAAACACATCTCTTATTTCTTTGATATTTTCGAAAGGCTCCGTTATCGCATAATAAGAAGAATCATAGCTGTCGTACTCAATTGACTTTATTTGTCCGACTTTTAGATTTTTAGGGTACATACCACTTATACCGCTCGTTACTACAATATCGCCGGCTTTCATTTGACTTTGAGCAGGTATAAAAGTCATACGTGTAAGATTTTGGGAAGCGTCGGAAGCAACTCCCGAAATAATTCCGCTGTCGCCGGTAACGCAGTCTACGACTCCTATTTTACACTCGGGAGACAAAATTGTTTTTACTCTGCTCGAATGAGAATTTACTCTGCAAATACGTCCTACCAAACCGTTTTCGCTTAAAACGGCGTCATTAAGAGAAAGTCCGTCCACACTTCCTTTATCAATAACAAAATCTCCGAAAAAATCAGTGGAATCCCTTCCTATTACAGAAGCAGAAACGAACTTTAAACTTTCGTTGGATTTTTTTATTTCGTAGTATTTTCTGAATCTCAAATTTTCACGTTTCGTATTGTTATAATCAACCGACATGTCTCTGAGTTCATTTATTTGAGCTTTGAGAGATTCATTTTCTTTTTTCAAATTTTCTTTATCTTCAAACTGATAAGAAAAATCAAAAGCACGGTCTGAAACCCATTTCAAAGATTTTTGAAACGGCAAAGCCGCTGAACTCAAAGCACTTGCAAACACGTTGTTGTCAATATTCGAAACGCTGTACAGCACTATTCCCGAAATGATAAGTAGCGTGCCCAAGACAATTTTAAAAGCGGTACTTTTAAAAAAATCTTTCACTTATTTTACACCCCGCTCAAATTTTTACTTCAGTCTTTTTCCGCTGTAACCTTTCGGCCAAGACACATTAAGACATTTTCCCGTACCGTCCGCGACGCAGTCCAAAGGTTTTTCCGCAATGTGAACGGGCATGTGAGTATTGTTTGCTATTAAAGTATCAATGCCTCTGAGAAGTGCTCCGCCGCCGGTAATTGTTATTCCGTGGTCGATAATATCCGCTGAAAGCTCCGGAGGAGTGTTCTCAAGCGTACTCTTAACGGCTTCTACGATGCATCTGAGCGGTTCTGAAAGAGCTTCTCGAACTTCTTCGGCTGTTATTACTATATTTTTCGGAAGTCCATCCATAAGGTTTCTTCCTTTGATGTTCATTTCGCCCTCGCCTTCGTAAGGAACAGCAGAACCGATCTTTATTTTTATGTCTTCGGCTGTGCGTTCGCCTATGAGCAGGTTGTACTTGCGTTTGACATACGAAACAATAGCTTCATCAAGTTTATCTCCCGCTACTCGCTCAGACGTCGCGGTTACAATATCGCCCAAAGATATAACCGCAACTTCAGAAGTTCCTCCTCCGATGTCCACAATCATACTTCCCGTAGGTTCGGAAACAGGAAGGCCTGCTCCTATCGCAGCTGCCATAGGCTCTTCAATTAAATCGACTATTCCCGCTCCCGCTTGCTTTGCAGCGTCTTCTACGGCTCTTCTTTCGACTTCCGTTACGCCCGACGGTATACATATAATTACTCGCGGTCTGCTGAAAAACATACTCCTAACCGTTTTAGATATGAAATATTTAAGCATGCTTGCTGTTATGTCAAAGTCAGCTATAACGCCGTCTTTGAGGGGCCTTACCGCTACAATTGAGCCCGGAGTTCTCCCTATCATTTCTTTCGCCTGAGCTCCGACTGCAAGCACCGCGTCATTTCGAACGTCTACGGCTACCACAGACGGCTCTCTTCTTATTATTCCTTTTCCTTTTACAAATACCAAAGTATTTGCTGTACCTAAATCTATACCTATCTCTTTTGAAAACATTTACTGATTTTCCTCCCGATTTTACTACAACTTTTCGTTAAATTATATCACAAATAAGATCATAAAGATTAGTATTTCACAATATATTAATGTACTTTTTTCAATTTCATAAAATTACCTGACCCTAGAACCAAATCCTCCTGTTCCTTTCTCTGTGGAATCAAGACTTGAAACTTCCGAAAAAGAAAAGTTTTCAACCTTCATTACAACTAATTGTGCTATTCTTTCTCCACACTTAATTGTATATGGTTCGTCTCCGAGATTGCAA
>CABUYS010000109.1 GCA_902495835.1 uncultured Oscillospiraceae bacterium
AAAGCATTTTCACAATAATTTAAACTTAAGGTGCCATCGACATTATCTTCATTTAATTCCGCAATATCAAATCGTGGTTGTTTAGAGCAAAAATTATTAATTAAATACACAAAAGCTGTTTTTATTATTTTTACTTTTTTTGACTTTCCAACACACTCAACGCCTCTTATAGCGGAATTTTTCCTGCGTAATTTTACTTCCACAAAAACAATATATTTTTCATTTTCACAAATTATATCTATTTCTCCGTATCTGCTGTGGTAATTTGTGCGGCAAATCTTAAATCCTTTGTTTTCAAGGTACTTAGCAACAAATTTTTCTCCATTTTTACCTTTTTCTGTACTTTTATTCATGACTCAGTATTTTCTTAAGAAAAGTTTTTCTATGAATTTCACACGGGCCATATTTTTTCAAAGCTTCGATATGTAATTTTGTTCCGTAACCTTTGTGTTTTTGGAAAAAATATTCAGGATATTTATCTGCTTCTTTTTTCATGTATCTGTCTCTTTCAACCTTAGCCAAGACAGAAGCGCACGCAATTGATTCGGATAAGGCGTCCCCTTTAACTACAGCTTCGCAAGGGATATCAATGTCAGGTAATCTGTTGCCGTCTATCAAAGCAAAATCGGACTTGATTTTCAATCCTTCGATAGCACGTTTCATAGCTAAAAATGTAGCTTTAAGTATGTTCATTTCATCTATTTCATGAACTGTTGCAAATGAAATATTCCAAGACAATGATTTTTCTTTTATTACATCAAAAAGATATTCACGTTTTTTCTCAGTTATTTTCTTTGAATCATTAACTCCCTCAATAACGGTTTCGCGTGGCAAAATAACTGCCGCGGCATAAACAGGGCCTGCAAGAGGACCTCTTCCCGCTTCGTCAACTCCGCACACACATTTAAAGCCTTTGCTTATACATAAATTTTCATAATAAAGCCAATCCATTTTACACTTCACCACTAATCAAGGATTTTCAAGAGTTATTCTTCCGAGCTTGCCGCTTCTGAATTCTTCCAGAATCATATTGGAAACACGAAGAGTGTCTATTTCTCCTCCTGACACGAGCATACCTCTGTTTCGAGCAATATTTTCTAAAATTTCAAAGGATGACAAATTTGAAATCAACTCAAAATCCAGTTTATATCTTTCGGATAAATTTTTAGCATAACCGTTTTTTATCTTTTCTATGAACCTTAAAGCCAAATCTTCCGTATCAAGAACACGGTCTTTTATGGCGCCTGTGAAGGCAAGGTTACACGCGACTTCTTCGCTGTCGAATTTTGGCCACAGAACTCCGGGAGTATCTAAAAGCTGAATACCTTTGTCTACTGAAAACCACTGATTATGACGTGTTACACCGGGACGATTCTCGACCTTTGCCTTGGAGTTTTTGCACAGTTTATTTATAAAAGAAGATTTTCCTACGTTAGGAATTCCCACAACCATAACACGAATACTTCGGTTTATTATGCCTTTGCTTTTCCAGGCGTCAATTTTTGGTTTCATCACTTGAAACACTTTACTGACAAACGCAGCTTTTCCAGAACTGTCTTTATTGCTGAAAGCAACGCACTCTATTCCCTTATCTTTATAAAATTCAAGCCACTGCTTATTTTTTTTATTGTCGGACAAATCTACTTTATTTAAAACAACAATTCTCGGTTTGCTTGAAAGTATTTTATCAATTTCAGGGTTACTGCTGCTCAAAGGTATTCTCGCATCTAAAATTTCAGCCGCAACATCTACCATGCTAAGCGATTCTCCAATTTGCCTTCGAGTTTTTGCCATATGACCCGGAAACCAATTTATATTTGTATTTGATGAACTTTGCTCCATTTAAACAACCTCTTTTTTTATCGTAAACAATTCATAAATTTTTAAAATCAAAAGGCAAATCACAAAAATTTTATTATCTTATAATCCCGATTCTCTTAACAGGAAAAATTATAAAACTCGCTTTTCCAACCACATGATTATTATCGATAAGCCCCACGCTTTTAAACCTGCTGTCCAGAGAATGATTTCTGTTATCTCCCATTACAAAACAATACCCTTTTGGGATTACCTCCGGAATTTGTGCATCGCCTTTAAGGTGCATAGGTTCTTTTATATATTTTTCTTCAATTTTTTTATCATCTACATAAACACTTCCGTCAGAAAAATCAATTCTAAGTTTTTGACCTTCTGTGGCAATAACCCTTTTAATGAGCGGTTCATCCAAGTTTTGTCCGCAGCTTATTACCACCACATCTCCGTTTTTGGGAGTATAATTCCACTTCATAACTACTACTTTATCGGCGTTGTGAAGAGTGTTTAACATTGACGTTCCGCTTATATTTACAACTCTGAAAACGAAAACCATTAGCACAACTACTACAATTATTGCCTGAATAACCGATTCAAGCCATTCAAAACAAAAAGTCGAATAAGCACTCGACGGCTGTTTAAATTCCGAGTTATTGCAATCCATATCATTGTTTGAATTACTCATAAACTAAATCTATGCCCCTTATTATGAAAACTGATTATTGAACCACTTTGATTCTGTTGAACGGATAAAATACAAACATAACTTTACCTATAATTTTTTTGTTGTCAATAAGACCTATTGCTTTAGAACGGCTGTCTAATGAATTATTTCTGTTATCTCCCATTACAAAACAATATCCTTGAGGTATTACATCGGGAATATCGCCATCTTCTTGAAGCCACATGGGCTCTTTTATATAATATTCGTCCAGTTTTTGACCGTCTACATAAACACTTCCGTCAGAAAAATCTATTTTTAGTGATTGCCCTTCCGTAGCAATTACCCTCTTAACTATAGGCTTATCGTAATGTTGACCTTCGACAATCGTAACTACATCTCCGTCTTTCGGTGTATAACTCCACTTTGAAACAAAAATTTTGTCTTTGTCATATAGAGTATTCATCATGGATTCACCGTCAACATTCATGGTTCTGAAGAAAAAAGCAAATAAAAAAGCAATAAACACCAAAGCCTGTATTAAAGACTCAAGCCACTCAAAACAAAATGCCGAATATTTAGAAGCCGGGTTTTTAACTATATTTGCATCAACTTTGACATTGTTTTTATCCATTTTAATGCACTTCCTTTGTATTGTAATATAATAAAAAATTCCTCACTATTTCAATTTAAATTATATAAAACGACAAATCAATAAATTAAAAATAGAGGGATAAAAATCCCCTCTTAAATTTTTTCCTTAACTTTAGCGGCTTTACCGACACGGTCACGCAAATAATAAAGTTTGCTTCTGCGTACAGAACCTCTTCTTACGACTTTTACGTCTTTAACACTGGGTGAATGAACAGGAAAAATTCTTTCTACTCCAAATCCGTAAGAAACTTTTCTGACGGTAAATGTTTCTGCGACTCCGCTTCCTTTTCTGGCGATAACAGTACCTTCAAAAACTTGAATTCTTGTTCTTTCACCTTCTTTGATTTGAACATCAACCTTTACTGTGTCACCTACGTGAAACTGAGGTAATGTGCTTTTCAAAGATGATTCCGTGATTTTGCTTAATAAATCCATTTTTTCCTCCAAAAATCCACACATTCATGCCCACAGCTTTTTTGGCAGAGGAATGCTGATATTAAACGCTTAACAGAACAGACAATATTATGTACTCGGTTCCGTTTTACACACGCCTTTATAGTTTAACATAATATTTCTTAATTTGCAATACTATAATTTTTCAGATAATTCTTTAATATAATTTTTAAACGATTCGGAAATTTCAGGATGCCTCAAAGAAAATTCAACATTTGCCTGCATAGCACCAAGTTTGTTGCCTATGTCATATCTTTTTCCCTCAAAATCCACCATTATTACTCCGTTTTTATGAGATAAAACCTTAAGAGCGTCCGTAAGCTGAATTTCCCCTCCTGTGCCGGGCAAAGTATTATCGAGTATATCAAATATTTCAGGAGTTAAAATATATCTTCCCAAAACAGAATACAAAGACAGTACTTTATCGGGAGTAGGCTTTTCAACCATGTCCGTGCACATAAACAGATTATCTCTAATACAATTTACTTTCAAAGAACCATATTTATGCATCTCTTCTTCAGGCATTTCGTGAGCTGCGACAACAGGAAGATTAAATTCATCGAAAGCTTCTATAAGTTGCATGCATAC
>CABUYS010000110.1 GCA_902495835.1 uncultured Oscillospiraceae bacterium
AAAATATTTAAAAACGTACCGATTAGCTCATGTTTTCTGACTTCACCTTTAACACCTATTGTGCCGCATTGTGAACCAATGTGCAAATCAGAAGTATGTACAAATTTTATTTCCAAAAAGCAAACCTCTTTCATCATATAATAAAAAATTTTTTAAGTATTGTTTTTTTAAATTCAATGTTGTATACTAATTGTAAATCGGGTATAATTAATAATCAAGAGATGTATGTAATTCAACATACAGCCGAGCGGGTGCTATGCGACGGATGATTGTGAACCATGTCAGGCGGGGAACCGAGCAGCATTAAGCAATATGTTCCGTGCGATATAGTTAATTCGTTCGGTTGTATGTTGAATTATGAATTTGGGGAATTTTATTTAGTGAGGTAAAAAAATTGTATCAGGCATTGTACCGAAAGTGGAGGCCTAAAACCTTTGATGATGTTGTAGGACAGAATCATGTCACCGAAACGCTTAAAAATGAAATTATATCAGGAAGAATATCTCATGCATATCTTTTTACAGGTTCTAGAGGAACAGGTAAAACGTCTTGTGCAAAAATACTTGCAAAAGCAATCAATTGTTTGTCACCTCAAAACGGAAATCCATGCGGACAATGTGATATCTGCCAAGCTATCGAAAATGAAAGTGTTTTAGACATAGCCGAAATAGACGCAGCAAGCAATAACGGTGTTGAAAATATTCGTTCTATGCGTGAAGAAGTCGTGTTTTCGCCTACCAAGTCAAAATATCGAGTGTATATCGTAGATGAAGTTCATATGTTGTCTGTCGGAGCTTTTAATGCTTTTTTGAAAATTTTGGAAGAACCTCCTCCCCACGTCGTATTTATTTTGGCTACAACCGAAATTCATAAACTTCCTGCAACAATAATTTCTAGGTGTCAGCGTTTTGATTTTTACCGTATTTCTCCTGAAAATATTTCTCAAAGAATAAAATACATTTGCGAAAATGAAAATATAGAAATAGATAATGAATCAGCAAATTTAATATCTGTGTGTGCGGACGGTGCAATGCGTGATGCATTATCAATACTTGACCAGTGCGTTAATATATGTCAAGGAAAAATAGATGCATCCTCCACAAAAAAAATTTTGGGAATATCAGGAACCGAATATTTATCTGAAATTTACAACACTATAAAACAAGGTAATTCCAAAAAATGTATTCAAATAATTGATAAAATGTATTCTGAGTCCAAAAGCATGATTAGACTCTGCGAAGAAATTACGGAATATTTCAGAAATTTAATGGTTTTTAAAGTTACCGAAAGAGATGAAAACTCTCTTTTCAAAGACATTGATGTATCTGAATTGAATCTTGATAAAATTTTATTTTCACTTGATGTTCTTCAAGAGTCTTATAAAAACATGATTGCAGGCGTAAACAATAAAATCGAAATAGAAATTGCTTTGGTTAAAATTTGTGAAAATATTTTTTCACACAAGCACTCAACAGAATCACAACAAATCTTTAATGCAAAAAAAGAAGAATTTGACAGTAATCTTTCTGTTACTGAAAAATTAAATTTCGATGAAAAATTTGATAATGTTTTAGACTGTTGGAACGACATCTTAAAAAATTTAAGTAAAGAACCCTCTCTTAAATCTCTTTATATTTCTCTTAAAAATTCAAAGGCGTATTTAAACGGAGATTATGTACTCATTGAATCCGAAAATGACTTATCTTTTGAACTTCTACGCCAAAGTAAGTACAGAACAGAAATCAAAAAAATAATAAAAGACGTCACGGGAAAGCAATACAAGCTTGGACCGTACAAAAAAGAAAATATTAAAAATGAGCAAAAAGACCCACTCGATGAATTGATACAAACCGCTAAATCCGGCGGAGTGAATATTATATTAAAATAAACGGAGGAAAAAATCATGAAAGTCAGATTACCACAAAGCAGCGGAGCAGGAATGAACAATTTACAACAATTAGCAAAACAAGCCCAAGAAACTCAAGCAAAAATGGAACAAGTTTCAGCCGAACTCGATGCCAAAGAATATTTCGCAACTTCAGGCGGAGAAGCTGTTAAAGTCTTGATTAACGGAAAATTTGAAGTTATAAAAATAGAAATTAGACCCGAAGTCGTAGACCCGGAAGAAGTTGAAATGTTAGGGGATTTGATAACAGCAGCAGTAAACGAAGCTATTAAAAAGGTAATATACGAAAAAGAAGAAAAAATGAAAAAGATTTCAAATCAATTAAATATGACGAGTCTGTTTTAGTATGAACAGTTACTATTTACCATGTTTAGAAGCTCTTGCGGAGCATTTTGAGTCGCTTCCCGGAGTCGGCAAAAAATCAGCTCAAAAACTTGCTTATTCCGTACTAAAGATGTCACCTGAAAGAGCGGCTTCTTTCGCAGATTCTATAACAAAAGCAAAAAACAGTGTAAAATATTGCAAAAAATGTTGCAATTTTACCGACAAAGAAATATGTTCGATTTGCAGCGACCCTTCTAGAGATCAAACTGTTATATGTGTAGTTGAGGATCCGCGTGATATATCAGCTATAGAGCGAACTCAGGAATTTCATGCACTTTATCACGTTCTGCACGGAGTTATTTCTCCTCTTAATGGAATAGGTCCGGATGAAATATTTATAAAAGAATTACTAAACAGAATTAAAAATGAAAAAGTAAATGAAGTAATAATGGCAACAAATCCCACGGTTGAAGGTGAGGCTACAGCTATGTATATTTCAAAAATATTGAAACCACTTGGTGTCAAAGTCACGCGACTTGCATATGGGGTTCCCGTTGGAGCTTCTTTGGAATATGCGGATGAGGTTACACTTTCTCGAGCTTTGCTTGGTAGGAACGAAATTATCTACTAGGAAATTGCGCCTTCTTTAAACTTCGAATAATACATTATAAAAGTAGATTTGAAGGAGAATAAAATGGCTTTGGGGAAAATAACAAAACAAATACTGTTGATTGTTTCCGCTTTAGTGTTGGCAACTGCAACAACAGTGTGTATAGTAAAAAGGGATGCTATCGCAAATTTTTTCAAATCTAAAATAAAACAAGAAAGTTTGATTAACGCTCCTGAAGTGATTTCTAATAATTCTTTATCAAAAGAAAATTGTGAAAAAATATGTGCAGAATGCGACAACATTTTGAAATTGTTAAAAGAAAGAGAATCTTTAAGAGTAAAAAATGAAACTCAAGAAGAAAATTCTGTCGCATTAACAAAAGAGTATAAACAAGTATGTAAAGAATGTGACAGAGCGAAACAGTCACTTGGAGAAGCAGAAGATTTAAGAAAAATGGCAAGCGATTTATATGAAAAAAATAAAATTAAGTTATTACAAATGCCAAAAAAATCTCTAGAAGAACAGAAAGAATCAGAAATGATGGGTATATTAGACGATCTAGCAAAAACCCGTGATGAAGCAACACACTTTTGTTCATTTTTAGAAGGATTTTTAGCTACAAAAAATGAAAGATTAAACGAAATAAAGAAAACTCTTGATGAAATCTCGCCGGGTTGGAATGAGGATTTGGTATAATGATAATTCAAAAAATTCTTTAAAATTAATAAAAATAATAATTTAATTTATAAAAAAATGTTACTATCGTGATTTAAGAAAATAAAAATTTGTTGTTGACATAATTAAAAATACGTGATATCATAAGAGTGTAGTTGCCAAATGATTGCGCAATCGTTAACAACACATTAATGATTTTTGGAAAGGAGGTTTGAATTATGAACGGAACACTAAAAACTGTTATAAGTTGCGTTTCATCTTCTGTTTTAATGCTTATTGGTGGTGTACTTTTATCCAACTATGCTCACAGAGGTAGTCTTACGAGTTTTCCAGCGTACTTACTTAAAGAGTACAATAACTGGATAGCTGGAAACTTAAGCGAAGCAGATGCAGCAGCAGCAAAAACAGCAGCAGATGCAGCAGCAGCAGTAACACAAGCAGAAACAGATGTAAATACAACTGCAGATACAATGGAAAGGTTACGAGCAGATGCAGCAGTAAAAACAAAAGCAGCAGCAGATGCAGCGC
>CABUYS010000111.1 GCA_902495835.1 uncultured Oscillospiraceae bacterium
AAACGGTTTAAAGGGACTGTCGCAAGTTGATAAAAAAACTTGCGGACGGCTCCTTAATTTTTTAGTTTTGATATAAATTATTTCGATTTTCTTGAAAATGAATATGTTTCGGACGGTTTTATTTTTATTTTTCGTAAACAAACAAAGGGGGTTGTGGATAAACTCCCTGCAAGCTGTTTTATTTTTTCTATTTAACTCGCTTGAATATCGAAAAGTTCGGTTTTTAGCCTGTTACTCAGGCATTTATTGTGGAATTTTAAGATATTAAAAGCAAAAGCAATTAAGTAAAACTGCGTTTCCGTCTTTCTTTTCCTCCTCGTAAGGAATCTTCTGAACGCAAAGTTTTCTTTTATTACGCCGAAAGCTCCTTCCACTTGTATAGATCTGTTTACACGTAGTTTTATGCCCGTTTCGCTCGTAATATTCTGCAAACTTCGACGTCTGTATTTCATCATTTCGATAGAAACACCTATCTGACGGTTTTCAAATCGTTGACTTTTAAAGCATTTTTCTCTATATGGACAACCGAGGCAATTTTCGCAACGGTAATTTCTTTTTTGTATTTCATAGCCGTTTAACAGATTGAGCCAGCAGCTGATTGAGTATGTCGTTGATTATATAAAAAATATCGGCTATAACAAGGTGCATATAGTATCGTGAAGCCGAAACGGTGAAAGATCGGGTAACGGAACAGCTTGCCAAACTGGACGAAAAACTGAAAAAACTTACCCGTATGCGGCTGGAGGACGAAATAACGCGGGAATCGTATTTCGAGTTCAAAAGCGAGATAGAGAAAGAAAAACTCGATTTGCTGAGCAAACGGCGGGTGCTGGATGCGGGAATGGTGCCGAACGGAAATCCGGAAGATCCGGCGAAAAAGGCGGAAGATTTTCTGCTGGCGAAAATGGATTTTACCGAACACTATGTTGATAGAGAAGTGATTAAGCAGTTCGTTCATACCATTGTTCCCGTAACGGAAACGTGCTTTAATTGGTATATGAATTTTGACTTAATTGACGTGCCAAACGATATGAAAAAGTTGGTATGGGAATTTACGATTGATTATCAGGGGGCTAGGTCGTACCGAAAGGAAAAAGACGGTATGCTTAGACCAAATCAATGGCAAGATTTAACGGTAAGAGTGTTTATATAACCTAAGAATGATAAGGGAAAACTTAATATAATTTAAAATTGAATACAACCGCTTCGGCGGATAAATTATAAATAATAGTATCGTGATAACGGAGTAACGTTAGACGTACAATTTTTCGCTAAGGGCGAAAGATAACGAGCGCAGGCGAACATCCGTAATCCGAGGGCGTAAGCTTTTGGCGGAAAACGGTTAAATTCCGGCATTTTAATACTGAATTTTAAGAAAAACAGCCATTCTCGCTTGAGTCTGGCTGTTTTTTTACTCTTCTGAAAGCGGTCGGAAATCGGGAAATGTGCTAAAATTATGGGGTGGTTCCTCAAATTGAACATTTTTCCATATATACTGTTGTATGTAAAAGAGGGCGATAAAAGAGAGGTATTTTATGTCGAAGTATAAATTGATTTTAGAATATTACTTGAAAGGGAACAACCGCACGCAGATCGCTACGCTTTGTGATTGTTCGCGCACGACCGTCTGGACGGTTTTGAAAAAGGTAAACGCTATCGGTATCGGGCTTGACGAACTGAGCGGAATGAGCGAAAAAGAACTTGCTTATTTGCTTTTTCCGGAAAGGGCGAAACTGGGAGACGGGTATCTGATTCCGGATTTTAAGTGGGAAGAGTTTCAGATGGTTAAGCACCGTTCGTCAATTAGACTTTGCTGGCGGAGGTATTGCAAACGCGCGGCAAAACAAAACCTTGCGGCATACAGTTGTAAATACTTTATAACTTTATATAATGCTTATCGCAGACAGAAAATTGTCATAGAAGACCCCAATGATAAGATTCGCAACAAGTTAAAGGATTTTAACTTTTTATTGTCGTGTTGTCCGCGTGGAAGTATAAATTACCAAGTAATACAACGTAAAAAGGAAGAGTGGCTCAAATCCTTAAAACTCGAAGAAGATAAAATCTTAGATAACGACGAAGATTAAATGCCTATAAAAAATAAGTTTCTCGTAAAAACCAATAATATTTGCGAGGAACTTTTTCTTTTTAAGGGAAAACCTATTGACTTTTCTCGTAAAAAGTTTTATAATTTAGGAGAAAGTATTATGAAGAGGTGTATTTTATGAGAGATTTTAATTACTCTTTACTAAAAGACCTAAAATGGGATTCTGAAATAGTTAGTTATTTAACGGCTATTCACGAAGCAAAGGGCAAGCAAGAACTTTACTTAAAGCAACAGCCTGAAAAATTGAATAAGCTTGTGGAAATTGCAAAAATCCAAAGTACGGAATCATCCAACGATATTGAAGGCATAAGAACGACGAATACGAGATTAAAACAACTTTTGACGGATAAGACTACGCCTAAAAACCGTGACGAAGAAGAGATTGCAGGGTATAGAGACGTGCTTAACGTTATTCACGAAAGTTTTGAGTATATCCCTATGACTTCAAACTATATCTTGCAACTTCATAAGATTTTATATAGTCATTCAAGCAAGAGTATCGGCGGTAAGTTTAAGAACGTTCAAAATTATATTACTTTAACTGAAAACGGCAAGGAAAGTATTTTGTTTACGCCGCCTGCGCCTTATGAAACGCCCGATGCGATAGAAAAGATTTGCAACGAGTTTAATATAGCGATTTCTAAATGCGAAGTAGACCCGCTTATCTTGATACCGATTTTTATTCACGATTTCTTGTGCATACATCCGTTTTCGGACGGTAATGGTAGAATGAGCCGTTTGCTTACGACATTGCTCTTATATAGAAACGGCTATATGGTAGGTAAGTATATTTCCTTGGAATCTAAAATTGCGAAAAATAAAAACGCATATTACGATGCGTTAGAAAAGGCACAAGCCGGTTGGGATGAAGGAAAAGAGGACCCCGTTCCGTTTATTAAGTACTTGCTTAGCACGATTATTTCGGCATATAGAGATTTTGAAGATAGAATGGAAATTGTAAGCGAAAGCGAGTCGGCGCTCGATATGGTTAAAAAAGCCGTAGCGAATAAAATAGGCAAGTTTACAAAAATGGATATCGTAGCAATGTGTCCGTCGCTTAGCAATAGTTCGGTAGAAAGTTCACTCAAAAAACTTGCAAAAGAAGGCTTTATCGAAAAGAAAGGCGCAAGCCGTGCAACATATTACGTTAGAGTAGAAAAAATCTAAGAACTTTTATAAATATGACGGCAGTTGTCATATTAAATGTAGTAAAATTAAACTTAGGAGAAAGTTATGCCTAAAAAAATATTTACTTCATATTCTTGGGATAATGAAGAACATAAAAAATGGGTAGCAAAATTAAATAACGGTTTACGCTCAAAATATGGATTTGAGGCTACATGCGATACTATTCGTGGAGATGGCGAATTGGACACAATGATTGTTGACGGGATTACTAAAAGTGATAAAATAATTGTTGTTATTACCCCCGATTATACATATAAAGCAGAGAATTATATTGGCGGCGTGGGAAAAGAAACCAAACTCTTGCATACACGCTTTTTTAAGGACGACAAAAGTATTGTACCTATCTTAAAAGAGAAAACGAAAACCCCTGCGTATTTAGATTCTGTTCCATACATAGATTTTACTGTCGGCAATTATAACGATAATCTTAACGAACTTGCAAAAAGGTTAAATGATGAAACAGCGTATAAAGCAGCAACAGTTTCACAAAATCCATTAAATTCTGATGATTACGACCTTATTCCCGACTTAAGAATAAACGACCATAATG
>CABUYS010000112.1 GCA_902495835.1 uncultured Oscillospiraceae bacterium
AAGTATTAGAAAGTGCATACGGTACAAAAACAGAAAAAGCAGACTTATTTATAGCTATGTTAAAGAGTATAGATTTAAAGCCTGCCTATGTAATTGTTTACCCGGAGACCCTGAAAGATAAAATAAAAGGAATAAAACCTATACAAGACATTTTTGTAAAAGTAGAAACGGATAGTCAACCTTATTTCTTATCCCCGGATCAACAGAATACAACTTCCTTAGAAGCCATTGCTTCACACAAAGAAGTGTGGGTTGTTTGTGAAGATCAAATCCAAAATATTACGCCCAGTAATCTGGCAAAAATGACTTTTAACTGCGATGCTGATATTCATTTTACCGACGAAGGTATACATACCTCTGCCAGCATTACTACTTCAGGAAACACGCTGAACGATCTGATGCCCGCTTTTTCTAAACAGTATAAGTCAACGCTTACCCGTAATTTCGGGACATTAATTAACTCCGAAATCCTTCATTCAGATCCGAATCAGATGGAAATAAAATTCTCCTCCCAAACTACACTTCAGCAAGCGGGGGATTATCTTTTGTATAATTTACCTGTTCTTCCAACTGGTATACACTCTTGGCAATTAAATATGTTGAATAGCGACCGAAAAACTGCACTGGAATTACCATATCTCCTGGAAGAAAATTATGAATATACTATACATCTCCCTGAAAATAAGGATCTAAAAAATAAAAATATAGAAATTCATTTAAAAAATAAAGCCGGTTCGGTGGACATTTCTCTAAAGCAAGAAAATAAAACACTAAAAATTAAAAAGAATCTTATACTCTCTAAAAGGATTTATCAGCCTTCTTCACAAGAATACGGTCAACTGAGAGAATTAATTACCTCCTGGCTCTCGAATGGTACTGAGGATTTAATAATTCGTTAAATTTTTCTATATCAAATATTTCCGGAACATATTTTAAACAATATGTTCCGGTTTTTATTCAGCACTGGAATGAAAATAATCATAAACAATTCGGGCTTTAGCCATACCTATTGCTGCTATTAATTCCGCCAGACTTGCAGTTTTTATATTTTCAACTGATTTAAAATGTACTATTAACTGCCTTTCACTTTTAACACCTATACCTTTTATTTCATTTAATACACTTTTAGTAAGGGGTTTTTCCCGTAATTGCCGATGAAAGGTAATTCCAAAACGATGGGCTTCATCCCGAATATGCATTAACGTTTTCAAAGAAACAGAATTTTTAGCCAATAAATAAGGATCTTTATCTCCTGGATAAAATACCTCTTCCATTCGTTTGGCTAAACCAATTATAGGAATTTTTCCATATAGATTTAATTTTTTTAAACTATTCACAGCAGAATGTAACTGTCCTTTTCCTCCATCAATAATAATCAAATCCGGTAATTCTTTTCCTTCATCCAAAACCCGTGAATATCTCCTGAAAATTATTTCCTCCATGGAAGCAAAATCATCCGGTCCGGTAACTGTTTTCACGTGAAACTTTCTGTATTCCCGCTTCGCCGGTTTTCCATCGATAAAGACCACACAAGAAGCAACAGGATTTGTACCCTGTGTATTGGAATTATCAAAACATTCCATTCGATGCGGAAGAGTGGGTAATTTTAACTCAGTTTTTATCGTTTTTAATAAATTAAATTTTGAATCCTCCTTTACGATAGCTCTCTGTCTATCTTTATCCAATTTAAAATAGGCTACGTTTCTTTCCGACAACTCCAACAATTGTTTTTTATCCCCAATTTTTGGAATAACGTATTGTATACCAGCTAATTGTACATCCGGATAAAAGGGTACAATTATTTCTTTGGAATGACTATTCACCAATTGTCGGATTTCTAAAATAGCAAAAGAAAGTAAAGCTTCTTTTTCCTCTTCCACTTTCTTTTCTAAAGCAATTGTATGAACTTGATTTACAGCTCCGTGAATAATTCTTAAATAATTAACATAAGCATAATGCTCATCTTCTAAATAAGAAAATACATCTATATTATTTAAAGTAGAACTTACAATAGTTGATTTTGCCTGATAATTTTTTAAAGCAACTAATGCCTCTTTCATTTCATTGGCTTTCTCAAACTGTAATTCTGTAGCAAATTCATTCATTTTATTCGTCATCATTTCAATGACTAAAGCCACATTTCCTTTTAAAATATTTCGGATATGTACTATATATTCATCATATTCCTTTTCCGGTATCCCTCCCACACAAGGACCCAAGCAATTACCAATATGATATTCCAAACATACCCTGAATTTACGAGCTAAAATTGCAGAAGATGTCAAGGGAAGATTACAAGTACGCAATTTATATAAATTATTAATTAAAGTCATCAACGTATTGGCAAAGCGGGCCGATGTATAAGGTCCAAAATATTCTGAACCATCTCTTATTACTCGTCTTGTCGTAAAAACCTTTGGGAAAGGTTCTTTTTTTATACAAATCCATGGATAGCTTTTGTCATCTTTTAAAAGGATATTATAGCGGGGCTTATATTTCTTGATTAAATTATTTTCTAATAGAAGTGCATCTTGTTCTGTCTCTACTACAATATATCGTAAATCAGCTATATTTCGGACCAATAAACGGGTTTTATTGGATTGATTTGTTTGATTCAAATAAGATACTACTCTGTTTTTCAGATTTTTAGCCTTACCTATGTAAATAATATTACCCATTGAATCAAAATATTGATATACTCCAGGAAGATTTGGAAGTTTACTTATTTTTTCCCGTAAAATATCATCATATAAAGCCATAGACTTAACTTTATAAATTCCAATTTTCTTTTTCGCGGATAAATGAAAATTGATTGTAATCAAACAATCCCTGTTCTCCTATTTTCAACTCAGGAATGACAATTAAAGACATAAAAGCTAAAGTCATAAAAGGAGAGCTTAAAGTAACGCCGCTCTTTGACAGCTCCCGATTTAATTCTTTGTAATTTCTTATTACCTTATCCGCTGTCTGATCGCTCATGATACCTGCTACTGGCAATGGCAATGAAAATAAACCTCTCTCATTTTTCACCACCAAGCCTCCTTTCAATCTTATAATTTCGTTTATACATTCCATTAAATCCTCATCTTTACATCCTATCGCCAGAATATTATGAGAATCATGAGAGATACTGCTCCCGAAAGCTCCTTCTTTCAATCCTACTCCCTTTATAAAAGCTATTTGTGGTTTCCCGTTTCGGTATCGGTTTATATACACTATTTTCAAAATATCATTTTGTGTATCCGCTTCAAAATTAATTTTATCGTTTTGATTCTTTATAACTCTTTTTTCTGTCCATAAGCTTCCGTCTGATACTTGAATAACCGGCATATCTCCTTTATTCAACGTATACTGAATCTCTTTTTTTGACAGATACTCATGACAAAAACGATTCAGTATAAAATAATCCTGTTTTCTATTTTCTGTCCCTTTTAATTCAGAATTTTTAAAATTATATTTTTCTATTCCATTAATATATGTAGCTATAATCTGAAAATTTTTTAAATCCTTTACTATTACAAAATCAGCCGTATCCTTTTCTTTTAAACTACCTATCGATAAATGATAATGTTTTATAGTATTTATAGAAGCTGCTTTTAAAATATCAAATAAATCATAGCCTTTTGCAATAGCCATTCGCACTATTCTATCGATATGTCCTTTCTCTTTTATTTCATCGGGATGTGCATCATCC
>CABUYS010000113.1 GCA_902495835.1 uncultured Oscillospiraceae bacterium
TCGCCGCGGGAGAAGTTGTGGAAAAACCTGCGTCCGTTTTAAAAGAGCTTCTTGAAAATTCAATAGATTCAGGGGCATCACGTATTGTTGCGGAAATAAAAAACGGAGGAGTAAAATTTATAAAAGTATCCGATAACGGGAGCGGAATATATCGCGACGATGTAAAAAACGCATTTTTGCGACATGCAACCAGTAAACTGTCGGAGCCTGAAGATTTGAATAAAATTTGTTCTCTTGGATTTCGAGGCGAAGCACTTGCTTCTATTTGTTCCGTTTCGAAGGTTGAAGTTATAACCAAATCTAAAGAAGAAACTCAAGGAACTCGTTTTTACATAGACGCGGGAGCATCGGGAGATATCGAAGAATTCGGATGTGCTGATGGAACATCGATAATTGTCAGAGATATTTTTTATAATACTCCCGCTCGTATGAAATTTTTAAAAAAAGATGTTTCCGAAGCAAATGCGTGTGCTTTGGTAATAGATAAACTTGCACTTTCTCATCCGGAAATATCTTTTAAATTTATCAGAGACGGCAAAGAAACTTTATATACTCCCGGAGATAAAAAAGTATCATCTGCGATATATTCGGTTTACGGGAAAGAATTTTTTGATGGAATGATTCCTGTAAATTATGAACTCAACAATATTAAAATAACAGGTTTTATCAGCAAACCCATTTGTTCTAAATCAACGCGTAGCATGCAAAGTTTTTTTGTAAATAACAGATATGTAAAAACAAAGATTTGTTCCGAAGCACTGGAAGAAGGATTTAAAAATTCGGTTATGGTGGGCAAGTTCCCGTACTGTGTTTTATATATTGATGTCCCTCCCGAAATGATTGATGTAAATGTTCATCCGGCTAAAACCGAAATAAAATTTTCCGATGAAAAATCTCTTTTCGAAGCTGTTTATTACGCTGTTAAATCTGCACTTATGGTTCAAAATAAAGCTACTGAATTCGGAAGAGAAAATACTTTTAAAATGCGTGATTCTGCGCCTGTATTTAAAACGAATGTTCAAATACCGATTGTTAAAAGCTTTAAAAATATCCCAAATGATGATTTTGATATTAAAAACAAAGTTTCTGCTTCTCAAATTCTTAAAAAAATTAAAACAGAAAAGCCAAGTGTTTTTTCTTACAATGAAAATTATCGAAAAGAAAATAACCCAATCGTAGAGAATAAACCCGAAGTGTTCTTTAAAGAAAAAAGCATTGAAAAATTAATGGATTCAAGTGCGAATACTGTTAAATCTGTTTCAAATTCCGAAAATATTTTATCAGATAAAAAGCCGTTAAATTTTGAACCTCCCTGTAAGCCTATTTCTTTTTTCGAAGATAAGCACATGAAAAAGATAAACGTAATAGGAGAAATTTTTAATTGCTATATAATTGCCGAGTGCGAAAAAGAAATGATTTTAATCGACAAACATGCCGCTCATGAAAGAATTATTTTTGAAAAGTTAAAAAACAGTACCAATCCAAACGAGTCGCAAGTTTTGCTTGAACCGCGTGTGATTACGCTTGAAAAAGATGAGTATTCTGCAATTATCCAAAATTTAAGTATGCTTTCGGAAGTTGGGTATGAAATTGGTGATTTCGGAAACGGAAGCGTTATTGTCAGGAGTGTTCCGATGTATATGAATTTAAACGACATTTCGGATTCGGTTTTAGAAATAGCTGATTATATACTTTCAAACAGAAAGAGCCTCGATACCAAAAAGCTTGACTGGCTTTACCACAACATAGCGTGTCGATGTGCGGTCAAAGGCGGAAAACAAAGTTCTCGGGAAGAAATTATTTCTCTTGTCGAGACGCTTTTGAACAATCCCGATATAAAATACTGTCCTCACGGAAGACCTATTTTTGTCCCGTTGACTCAAAAATTCATTGAAAAACAATTCGGAAGGGCGTAACTGTATGTCAAATAAAATTAAACCTTTAATAAGCATAGTAGGCCCTACAGCTTCCGGAAAAACCGAATTGGCAGTTAGTCTTGCTTTGAAGTTTAATGGAGAAATAGTTTCAGCCGATTCAATGCAAATATATAAAGAATTTAATATTTCTACAGCTAAGCCTACTCTCGAACAAATGAATAAAGTCAAGCATCATTTGATAAACATCTTATCTGTAAACGAAGAATTCAGTGTAGGTAAATTTAAAACTCTTGCAGATGATTGTATAGAAAAAATTTACTCGGAAAATAAAATCCCTTTTTTGGTCGGAGGTACAGGACTTTATGTGGATTCCATATTAAAAAATACTTCTTATGGGTCGTTTGATAAAAGTTTAAAAAATTCCACTTTTAACATTGGCGAGCTTGATAATGTCACTTTGATGGAAATTTTAAAAAAAGTTGACCCTGTCAGTGCGAAAAACATTCACATTAATGACTCCAAAAGAATAAAAAGAGCCGTTGAATTTTTTTACACAGCAGGATATCCTATATCTGTTCAGGTTGAAAATTCGCACAAAACTCCGCCAATTTACGAAACTTGTAAGATAGGTTTGAACTTTAAAAATCGTGAAATTTTATATGGCCGAATAAACAAACGTGTTGACAACATGATTGAACAAGGACTTGTAGAAGAAGTAAAGAACATATCACTTATAAATCCTGCCAAAACCGCAGCATCTGCAATAGGATACAAGGAATTACTTGATTTTATAAGCGGAAACTGCAGTTTAAGTGATTCTGTGGAGAAAATCAAACAATCGACAAGAAGATACGCAAAAAGGCAGCTTACATGGTTTAGAAGAGACAAAGAAATAAAATGGATATATTGCGATGAATTTAATAATTTTTCGGATATTTCCGAAAAAGCCTGCGATATTATAAATAAGTTTTTAACTGATTTGAAGGATAAGTATGAAAAATCGGAAAATTAAAAAAATAGTTACTACATGCGTTATCTGCTTACTTGCACTGTGGAGTGCGTATTATTTTGGGTTTCGTAAACTAATCAAGTTACAAACGCAACAAGCCGAGTTCGATACGATTAACGATGTTATAGAAACAGTAGGTATAGTTGTTCGTGATGAGGCTGTATTGGAAGATTCCAAAATAAACCCAAATAATTTAAAATATCTTTTCAGCGACGGAGAAAAAGTTTCAAAAAACAGCACATTGGCTGAGGTTTACTCCAATTCAGAAGAGGCCAAGGCGAGCTATAAAATTGACGCCTTGGATAAAGAAATAAAAATTTTGGAAAAACTCAATTTTTCAAAAAACAACATGTCAAAAGGTATTAATTTTATAAACAATCAGGTAAATGACGGAATAAAAAATCTTTTGACTTCAATAGGTGATTCCAATGTTTTAGAGTCTGAAAAAAATAAACAAAATTTAATTAATTTACTTAATGTAAATCAGGTTATACTTGGCA
>CABUYS010000114.1 GCA_902495835.1 uncultured Oscillospiraceae bacterium
AATTCAGATTTTTCCAAAGTTAAAACTCGCTTTTTGATGCGAACTCCGAAAGTGGCGACGAAGCCGTCAGCCCGAATGGGGACACCATATGAGCAAAGCGAATGTGGTGGGATAAACAAAGATATGTATATTAAATTTAGTGGGAACGTCTATAACATCGTATATATTAATGACTATTCTTATGACAAAAAGTACACCGAAATTATTGCAGAGCTGGTGATTAAATAATGGCACAGCTTAGTTTTTCAGTAGATATTGATTCTATATTTCCCAAAGGCTTAAATGATGAAATTTTGGCACTTGATATGGTAAAAGCAGGTCAGGAAGTTATGCAGAAAAGCATTCAAAGTGGAGCTTTAAAACATAAAAGAACAGGCAGTATGGCAAGTTCGGTAAAGTGTTCCAAACCCACAATTAATCGAAACGGTGATGCAGTCGGGAGAGTGAAATTTTATGGCAAAGACAAAAATGGTATGCAGAACTGGTATAAGGCAATTTGGATTGAATATGGAACTCGGCATCAAGGAGCGCAACCTTTTGTCAGACCTGCTATTAAAAGTTGTGAAGGCAGTATTAGGTCAGCGATGGAGAAAACATTTAATCAGAAAGTGAGGTAATACAAATCAACATAAATCCATTGATTGAGGAGACTTTTAAAAAATTTAAGGTTGGGGATAAAGAGATTCCAATTGCATTTCTAAACTATACGGGCAATTCAGACATCTACCTCACCTACTACACTTGGTATGAAAAGCCCGAAAATTTCTACAACGATGAATACCACGCGGAAATACCTTACGGTACAATAGACATTTTCTCAAGATGCAATTTCAAAGGGATTTTAAAGAAAGTCAAAGATAAGTTAAAACAAAATAGATTCACTTGGACTGATAACGGCCCTGAAAGTTTTGAAAAAGATACAGGTTATTATCATGTCCCTGTGAATTTTTATTACTCAGGTAATTTATAAACTTAAAAAGGAGATTGATAAAAGTGGCAGGAATAGGACTTAAAAGTTTTAAATACGCAAAATTGAATGAAGATGGCAAGACTTATGGAGAGGTGAGAACACTCGCCGGAGCTATTGAATGCAAAGTAACGCTTGATTTATCAGAAGCAACACTTTATGCAGATGATACGCTCAAAGAACAAGTATCACTTTTTAAAAGCGGAACTATGACAGCAGGAATTGACGATGATGACGACACAGTTTTTGCAGAGCTTCTAGGGAAAACAGTTGACAAAGAAACAGGCATTGTAACGTCAAATGTCAATGATTTACCTATTTATGTAGGCTTCGGGCACATTGTCCCGAAACTTATTGGGGGAGTAAAAAAATACAAAGTCGAGTTCTTCCCAAAGGTCAAATTTAAACCTTTTATCGCAGATTCCAAAACAAAAGGCGACAGCTTGGAATTTACAACTCCGTCAGTTGAAGCAACAATCTTTGAAAACGACAATGGCGATTGGGAAAAGCATCAAATAAGTGATACAGAAGCTGCTGCAAATACCGCACTTGCGGAATTTTTTGTGCAACCTACTCAATCAAATCCTGAGGTGTAAAATATGCTTGATAAAATAACTTATTTAGAAACTAAAACAGAAAAATATCCCATGGCATTTACTTTGAACGTCATGGAAGCACTTCAAGAAAAGTATGGGAATTTAAACGAATGGACAAATTTGGCACAAAACAGCGAAGAACCAGATATAAAGGCTCTAAAATTTTTTATGACTGAGGCAATCAACGAAGGAATTGAAATTGAAAATGAAAAACGTGGAGAAAAAAGAAAACTCTTAACACATAAACAGGTCGGCAGAATACTTACAGAAGTAGGATTTACCACGCTGACCGATAAAATTAGAGACACTGTATCTGAAAGCGTACAGATAGATGATTCCTCAAAAAACGCACTACCCACGAAGAATCAGACGGAAAAATAGATTTTTCGTGGCTTTTGTTTGTGGGCACAAAAATGCTCGGTTTCACAGAAAAAGAAGTCGGGCATTTTACGTTAAGAAAGTGGAGTTTACTGTATAAGCATTTTAGGAATTATCACAACTTTTGTACGAAACAAGGACTTTTTAAAGAAGAAAAAAGAACGAGTCAAAACACTGACGAATGGCTACCATAATTAGATGTTAGTTGACATAAAGACTTGATTGAGTTATAATATAAAAAATATTTTTAGCGTTGTAAAAAAGGGTTGACAAATCAGGGGTAGTTGGTATATAATAATATTAATAGGGCTCCCTACACCTCTCCACACTTTTGAAGTGTGTGACGTGCCCCAGAGGGAGACATTTTTTTATTAAGAATAGGATTTTTATATTGGACGTTACAAAAAAGTTTGCTACATTTGATGAGCAACTAAAAATCATAGAAGATAAAGGATTTGAAATTTCTGACAGAGAAGAATGTTTAAATTTTCTGAAAAGAGTTAATTATTACGACATCTCTGCCTATTTTTTGCCTTTTAGAAATTCAGACCATACTATCGAAAAAGGCATAGAGTTTAAGAGAATTTATAAAATTTATGAATTTGACCGAAAAATAAGAAGTTTAATATTTTCTGTTATTGAGGAAATCGAACTATATTTGAGAACTCAGTTGTCTTATTATCATGCCGAAAAGTATGGTGCAATCGGATATGAAAACAAAGAAAATTTCAATGAATTTCATAATCATCAAGAGTTTTTGGCTAGGGTCAAAGATGAATGCATTAAAAGGAATAATAAAAACGCTGTGATAGTGCATCATAATGAAAAGTATAACGGAAAAATCCCTATTTGGGTGTTGGTTTCATTTTTCTCAATTGGCACATTATCAAGATTTTTCGGCAATATGAAAACGTCAGATAAGAAAACGATTGCTAAAAATCTATATGCAACCAAACTTAAACTTTTGGAAAGTTGGCTTAAATGTTTAACTGTTTTAAGAAATAAATGTGCTCATTATTCAAGACTTTATTTTTTGAAATTTTCCAATTATCCTAAATTGCCTAAGGATTCTGATTTAAAGACAAATTCAAGACTTTTCGGACAAATGTTGGTATTAAAATTTTTACATATGAATAACGATTCTTGGAATAACAACTTTATTATATCTTTGGAATCTTTGCTTGAAGAATATAGAGAATATATAAGGTTTAAAGATATAGGTTTTCCTGAGAATTGGAAAGAAATTTTAAGTAAATAAGATTAATTAAATATATTTAGTAAGCATTTCTTGACCGAAGTGCTTTTTTTATATTCATTTTTAAGGGGTGAAAAGAATGGCAGGAAGTAACACATTCGGCGGAACAATTAAACTTGAAGGCGAAAAGGCTTACCGACAAGCGATTTCCGGGATTAATTCA